>CAYUUB010000394.1:0-2081 GCA_964447725.1 uncultured Oscillospiraceae bacterium | reverse complement strand
CGCCAGCAATTGCGCGCAGGGCTGACTCAGCTCATGCGGCAGAAACCGATTAAGGACATCACGGTACGCGAGCTTGCGCAGCTTGTGGACATCAACCGCTGCACGTTTTACCTGCATTATCGCGATATCTACGATATGGTCGAGCAGGTGGAGCAGGAAGTCTTCAATGAATTTGAAGCGCTCGTGGACGCGCACACGCCGAACGAGATTCAGACCAAGCCGTTGCCCATGCTGCTGGACCTGTACACGTTCTTCTCCGACAACGCGGACCTCTGCGCCGCGCTTCTGGGCGGAAACGGGGACATGTCCTTCGTCAACAAGCTTATCGGGCTGATTCGCGAGCGCGTTCTTGAATACTGGCTGCACGACAAACGAATGGACACCGAACAGTTCGATTACTATTTTTCATTCATGGCGTCCGGCTGCATCGGCATCATCCGCGAATGGTTCCAGCGCGGCATGAAGGAACCCCCTTCAGAAATGGCCGCCAAAACGGAGCAGATGATCCTCTATGGCGCGGGAACCGTAAACAACTGACAACCAGGCCACGTCCGTATGTAACGGACGCATCGGCTCTCATGGCGACGATGGATACGTCCCGCCGGACTGCGATAAAGTTTTTCTGAAAGGACACAACGTATGAAAGAACATACCCCTTCCAAGCGGCCCTTGGTTTATTATGCGGTGATTGCCGCCATCAGCCTTCTGCTGCTCAACGCACTGGTTTTTCCAAGTCTGCTGCAGACCGAAGTAAAAGAAGTCGGCTACAATGAATTCTTATCCATGGTCGACGCGGGCGAGGTAACGGAGGTCGCGCGGGACGATACCACGAGCACCATCACCTTTACGACCGAGGAAAACGGAGAAATCCAGTATTACAAAACCGGCATCTGGCCGGACGACACGCTGCTGACGCGCCTGGACAATGCAGGCGTTGAATTCTCCGCGAGCATTCCGACCCAGACCTCCCCGATGATCAGCTTTCTGGTGAGCTGGGTCCTGCCGATCCTGCTGTTTGTCTGGCTCGGCCGCTTTATGATGAAGCGCATGCAAAGCAGCATGCCCGGCGGCATCGGTAACGCGCTTTCGTTCGGCAAGTCCAACGCAAAAGTCTACGTCGAAGCCCAGACCGGCAAAACTTTTGAAGACGTCGCCGGTCAGGATGAGGCCAAGGAAGCCCTTCTTGAGATCGTGGACTTTTTGCACAAACCCGAGCGCTACGCCGAAATCGGCGCGAAGCTTCCGAAGGGCGCTCTGCTTGTCGGCCCCCCGGGCACCGGTAAAACCCTGCTGGCAAAGGCGGTCGCAGGCGAAGCGAACGTTCCGTTTTTCAGCATATCCGGTTCGGAATTTGTGGAGATGTTCGTCGGCATGGGCGCGGCCAAGGTGCGCGACCTGTTTTCGCAGGCGGAAGAAAAAGCGCCCTGCATCGTGTTTATCGACGAAATCGACACCATCGGCAAACGGCGCGACAGCGGGCTTGGCAGCAACGACGAGCGCGAACAGACGCTCAACCAGCTGCTGACCGAAATGGACGGGTTCGACGCGCGAAAGGGCGTCGTCATCCTCGCCGCGACCAACCGGCCGGAATCGCTCGACCCCGCCCTGTTGCGGCCCGGCCGTTTCGACCGGCGCATCCACGTCGAACTGCCCGACCTCAAAGGACGGACGGACATCCTTCGCGTCCACGCGCGCAACGTCAAAATCGATAAGAATGTGGATTTCCAGGCGATTGCCCGCGCGACGAGCGGCGCTTCCGGCGCCGACCTCGCCAACATCATCAACGAAGCGGCGCTCCGCGCCGTACGCATGAAGCGCGACATTGTCGAGCAGGGCGATCTTGAAGAAAGCGTCGAGGTCGTCATCGCCGGCTACGCCCGAAAGAGCGCGGTCATCTCCCCCAAGGAAAAACGCATCGTGGCCTATCACGAAATCGGGCACGCGCTGGTCGCCGCGCGGCAGACGGAATCCGCGCCCGTGCATAAGATCACCATCGTACCGCGTACGTCCGGCGCGCTCGGCTACACCATGCAGGTCGACGAAGCCGAACATTACCTGATGACGAAGGAAGAAGCGGAAAA
>CAYUUB010000393.1:0-2083 GCA_964447725.1 uncultured Oscillospiraceae bacterium | reverse complement strand
CTCAGGGACAACGGCCTGCAATACGACGTGCTGTTTTCCGGGACGCCGCGCGTGTACATGAGCGCGGGCCATCCGCTCGCAGACAGGCCGTCCGTCCGGCAGGAGGAGCTCTCCAAATATCCCTGCATCATATACGAGCAGAAGGACAACGTGCTGTTCCCCTATGCCGAGGAGACGACCCTGCCGGAAAAGAACGCGGACAGGATCCTCAACGTGAGCGACCTGTACACCAGCGGCGCGTTCATGCTGGGGCTGAACGCCTACAACATCGGCACCGGGCTGATGCCGCTGGAGCTGGACGACCGGCTGGCCGCGCCAGTGCTGGAGGGCGGCGCGCCGTACACCGTCGGGTTCGTAACGAGGCGGGGCGTCCCGCTCACGCCGATCGCGCAGAAATTCCTTGAGACGCTGAAGAAAACACTGCGCTCCGAATACGGCGTGGAGATCACATAAAAAGAGTACGATAACGGAGGATAAACGAATGGAGAAACGTCTGCTGATGGTCGACAATATCGTCGACGAGCGGTACCGTCCGGCGGAGGACTGGGCGCGGTACGTCACGCTGCCGACGGACGTGGTCAGGGCGGCGTCCGAGCCGCTCCCGGGCACGCTGGAGGGCTTTACGCACGTGCTGTTCACGGGCGGTTTGCCGTCCGCGCTGGAGGACGCCGACTGGATGCGGCGCGAGCGCGCGCTGATGCAGACGGCGGCGAACGAAGGCAAAAACGTGCTTGCGGTATGCTTCGGCTTTCAGCTTCTTGCGCAGGCGATGTTCGGGATGGACGCGGTCTGCGCGCGCTCGGCACGGGGCGCCGCGCCGGAGCTCGGCTGGACGGAGGTCACGGTGACGAGGGACGATCCGCTGCTCGGCGAAAAAGGCGCGTCCTACTGGGGATACGTCAGCCATTTCGACGACGTCTGCAAGATCGACGCGGCCAAGGCCGACGTGATCGCGAATTCGCCCACCTGCCCGATCCAGGGATTTAAGATGAGAGGGACGAACGTCTGGGGATTGCAGGCGCATTTCGAAATCGACATTGAAACCGGGAAAGGCTACAACAAAAACTTTGTCGCGGCGTTCCCGCCGCTTGCGGATATGATACTGGGGCCCGCGAAGGACAGCGGGTTCGTCCATCGGCTCGTGCCGCGCTTCGAGCGGCTGTAAGCGGACGATACAGTATAAAAAAGAACCGTTTTGACGACGGTTCTTTTTGAGCGGACAAAAATCCTTGACTTTACAGACCCTTCATAAAGCAGCCGAGCGATACCAGGACCCATGCGATGCCAAGCAGGCAGGGCACGACGATTGCGAAGAACAGTCCGGAAACAAAGATGCTGACGATGCCCAGAATGACGCCCACGGCGCCGATGGCGGACGAAATCCAGAATGTTTTTTTCTTGGGCGCGTTCAGACGGAACGTTTTTTTAGTGCTGCTGGTGCTCATAATATGCCTCCACAAATATAATTTCGCGAATCTTCATTCGTACTTTCAGTATAGCGAATCAGGCCGCGCGCCGCAAGCGTAAACCGCCTATTCGGCCGCGTCGCCGGCCGGCTGGAACGCCGTTTTGACTTCGAGCGAAAAATCCATCATCGTGACGTCGATATCCGTGCTGATCTCGGCGTAGATCGCGTTTGTGCCGGTTTCCAGCAGCGTGCCGCCTTCGGCGTTGTGGATCGTGCCGATGCCGCAGATTTTCCCGTCGTCGGCATAGTAGACGACGTCCACCTCCCCGTCGAGCGCCTGTGGGAACGCATTGACGCAGATGCCGTCGAGGAACGTTCCGTCGCCGTACTCGTAAACGCGGACTTCGCCGAACGAAAGGTACTGCCAGTAGTGATCGTCGGAAAGGATTTCGTTTCCGAGCAGGTCGGTCGGCACCGGTTCCGCGGTGATCTCCGCCGTGAAGGGGTCCGGCAGCGGCGTCGCCGTCGCTGCCGGCGTCGGCGTGCCCGAAAGGACCGGCTCGACGTCCACGCAGCCGGAGAGTGCCGAAATAAGCGTGAAAACGGCTATGGCGAGCAGGCTGATGAAAGCCGCGCGCTTCATTGGCGCGTCCCGGCCGCCTCGCGCAGCAGGTA
>CAYUUB010000392.1:0-2095 GCA_964447725.1 uncultured Oscillospiraceae bacterium | reverse complement strand
CGGATGATGATTTCGATATGCTTATCGGAAATCTCAACGCCCTGCAGGCGGTAGACGCTCTGCACTTCTTTCAGCAGGTATGCCTGGACGCCCTTGACGCCCTTGATCTTCAGGATGTCGTGCGGGTTCACGCTGCCTTCGGTGAGTTCGTCGCCGGCTTCGACGGTGTCGCCTTCGCTGACCTTGAGTTTGCTTCCAAACGGAATCAGGTAGCTCTCCGCCTCGCCGTCTTCGTTCGTGATTACCGCTTCGCGGCGCTTCTTCGAGTCGTCGATGTGCACGGTGCCGTTGATTTCGCTGATGACCGCGAGGCCCTTCGGCTTGCGTGCTTCAAAGAGCTCCTCGACGCGCGGGAGACCTTGCGTGATATCGTCCGCACTCGCAACGCCGCCGGTATGGAACGTGCGCATCGTCAGCTGCGTGCCGGGTTCGCCGATCGCCTGCGCGGCAATGATGCCGACGGCTTCGCCGATGTTCACGGGCGTACCGGTCGCCAGGTTTGCGCCGTAGCACTTCGCGCATACGCCGTGGTCGGCGCGGCAGGCAAAGACCGAGCGGCAATTCACGCTCTTGACGTCCGCGCGCTCAATCGCCTCGGCATGTTCGTAGCTGATAAGCGTATCGGCCTCGACGATGACTTCGCCGGTTTTCGGATCGAGGACCGGATCGACCGTATACCGTCCGAGCACACGGGCTTTCAGCGGCTCGATGAGCTTGTTGCCATCGCGGATTTCGGTAATAATCATGCCCTTTGGCGCTTCGCCGCGCTTTGCGTAGCAGTCGTCTTCGCGGACGATGACGTCCTGCGAAACGTCGACAAGGCGGCGGGTCAGGTAGCCGGAGTCCGCCGTACGCAGCGCCGTGTCGGCAAGGCCCTTGCGCGCGCCGTGCGAAGAAATGAAGAACTCCAGAACCGAGAGGCCTTCGCGGAAATTCGCGCGGATCGGAACTTCGATGATCTGGCCGCTCGGGTCGGCCATCAGGCCGCGCATGCCGGCAAGCTGACGGATCTGCGCCGTGCTGCCGCGCGCGCCGGAGTTTGCCATCATGTAAATCGGGTTGAATTCGTCGAGCGATTCCATCAGCGCGCGGGAAACCTCTTCGGTCGTTTTCTCCCAAACCTTGATGACGCGCTCTCTGCGCTCGGCGTTGCTCAGAAGGCCCATGCGGAACAGGTTGTCGATCTCGACGACCTTTTCTTCCGCGTTGGCGATCATTTGCTTTTTCTGCGCGGGCACCTGAATATCCTGGAAGCCGACGGTGATGCCGCCTTTGGTGGAGTAGGTGAACCCAAGCTGCTTAATGCGGTCGAGCACTTCGGAGGTCGTCGTCGGCCCATGCTTTCTGTAGCAGCTGTCGACGATGTTGCCGAGGTCCTTCTTTGCAACGAGCTTGTCGATCTCAAGCACGAAGAGGTTGTCCTCCGTCGAGCGGTCGACAAAACCGAGGTCCTGCGGGATGGCGTTGTTGAAAATCACACGGCCGACCGTCGTATCGACCAGCTTCGTGCGTTTTTCGCCTTTCCACTCGCGTTCCAGCCGGATTTTGACCCTGGCCTGGAGCGAAATCACCCCGGTCTGGTACGCCATGACGGCCTCGTCTTCCGAATGGAAGATTTTGCCCTCGCCCTTCGAGCCGGGCTTGATCATCGTCAGGTAATAGCAGCCGATGACCATGTCCTGCGTGGGCGAAACGACCGGGCGTCCGTCCTGCGGCTTCAGGATATTGTTGCTTGCCAGCATCAAAAAGCGCGCTTCCGATTGCGCCTCGACGGAAAGCGGCACGTGAACGGCCATCTGGTCGCCGTCGAAGTCCGCGTTGTACGCGGTGCAGACCAGCGGATGCAGTTTCAGCGCGCGTCCTTCGACGAGGATCGGCTCAAACGCCTGGATGCCGAGCCTGTGCAGCGTGGGAGCACGGTTCAAAAGAACCGGATGGTCCTTGATGACCTCCTCCAGCACGCCCCAGACGGCCTGGTCCACGCGCTCGACCATGCGCTTTGCGCCCTTGACGTTCTGCGCAAATCCACCTTTGACGAGCTTTTTCATCACAAACGGCTTAAACAGTTCCAGCGCCATCTCTTTCGGAAGGCCGC
>CAYUUB010000391.1:0-2109 GCA_964447725.1 uncultured Oscillospiraceae bacterium | reverse complement strand
TCGAACGTGAACGCCGCGACCATCAGCGGCACGAGCACCATGCGGAAGATGGTCAGCCGGTTCGGCAGGTTGATCTTCGGTTTTTTCTGTTTCGATTCCGTCATTCTGTCGGTACTCCGATCATGTCGTATTCCAGCGCGCCGGTCAGCTTTGCAGAAACGTAGCCGCCGACCGGCAGGGCCGCGCCGGTTTCAAGATAGATGCGCCCGTCCACGTCCGGCGCCTCCGCATAGGAGCGCCCGAACGCGCGTCCGTTTTCGTAGCCTTCGATCAGCACTTCGACACGCGTGCCGACGCGCCGCTCGTTGCGCTTTTTCGATATTTCGCGCTGCGTCTCCATGAGCGCTTCGAGCCGGGCCTGCTTCACGTCGTCCGGAATCTGGTCCGGCATGTCCGCGGCTTTCGTCCCGTCCTCGGGCGAGAAGACGAACACACCGATCCGGTCGAACGGATGCTCGGCGATAAACCGGCGCATACGCTCGAACTGCGCGTCCGTTTCGCCGGGGAAGCCGACCATCAGCGTCGTGCGGAGGATGAATTCCGGCGCGTGCTTTTCAACGTAGTCCAGCACGCTGACGATGTGCTTCTGGTCGCCCCTGCGGTTCATGCGCTTTAAAATCTCGTCCTCGGTGTGCTGCAGCGGCATGTCGAGGTAGGGCACGACCTTCTCGCTCCGCACAAAGCGGTCGATCAGCTCCGGCGTGACCGTGTCCGGATAGGTGTACAGCACGCGGAGCCAGTGCAGCGCGTCGATTTTTTCCAGCCGGGCCAGCAGTTCGGGGAGCATGGGCCTTTTGTAGCGGTCGACGCCGTAGCCGGACGTGTCCTGCGCAATCAGCGTCAGTTCCGTCACGCCGTTGTCGGCCAGGCGCTTCGCTTCGTCCACCAGCGCTTCCATGGGTTCGCTGACGAGGTTCCCGCGGATCAGCGGGATCGCGCAGTATGCGCAGCGGTTGTCGCAGCCGTCGGCGATGCGCAGGTACGCGCTGTAGTCCGGCGTGGTCAGGACCCGCGCGGACTGCGGCCCGCACTTTGGCGCGTCTTCTTCGCTGTCGCCGAGCAGGCGGGGGAGCGTTTCGTATTCGCGCACGCCGAGCAGGACGTCGATCTCCGGCAGGGCCGCTTTCAGCTCGTCCCGGTAACGCTCGGACAGGCAGCCGGTCACAACGAGCTGCCTGCACTTGCCGGTTTTCTTATACTGCGCCATCTCCAAAATGGCGTCGATGGACTCCTGCTTGGCCGGCTCGATAAAGCCGCAGGTGTTGACGACGAGGATATCGGCTTCCGCGGGGTCGCCGGTCAGCGTATGGCCGGCGCCTGTGAGAAGGCCGAGCATGCGCTCCGTGTCCACCTGGTTTTTCGCGCATCCGAGAGAGATGACGCCGACGATCGACATAAGATTCTTTCGCTCCGTTTCATAACGATTGCAGCTTTCGCGTTAAGCTGCCCGAATTCTGTCGTGAGCCGCCCTGCGCGGCGGCGCAGCTCTGAACAAGTTTTCCGATGGGCGGCGTGTCAGTCGCGGTCCGTGTAAAATTCGGACATGGGGTTCGGCGTGCGTTCCGGCGGCGGGTCGGCCACCGGCGATTCGTCGCCGAAAAGCTCCATATACTGCGATTTTTTGATCAGCACGTCGCGCGCTTTGCTTCCGTTAAAGCCGGAAATGTAGCCTTTTTGCTCCATCATGTCGATCAGCCGGGACGCGCGCGAGTACCCGACGCGCAGCCGCCGCTGGAGCATGCTCGTGCTGGCCTGCCCGTGCTCGAGCACGACCTTGACCGCCTCGCCGAGGAGTTCGTCCTCCTGCTTGCCCTCGCCGAACACGCCGCCGGTCGGACCGCTCTTTTCAAGCCTCGACACGTCGTCGAGGATCTGTTCGTCGAAGTTCGGGTGCTGCGTCTGCGAGCGGAAATGCCCGACGACGCGCTCCACCTCGTCGTCCGAAACGTAGGCGCACTGCAGCCGCGTCGGCTTTGCCGAGCCGTCGGGGTGGAAGAGCATGTCGCCGTGGCCGAGCAGCTTTTCCGCGCCGCCCATGTCCAGGATGATGCGGCTGTTGGTCGCGCTGCTGACGGCGAACGCCGCGCGGGACGGGATGTTCGCCTTGAT
>CAYUUB010000390.1:0-2111 GCA_964447725.1 uncultured Oscillospiraceae bacterium | reverse complement strand
GGGCGCGATATCTATGCGTATACGGGCGCGCGGCTCGCCGCCGGCGTAATCGGCTTTAACGGCGTCGGGCCCGAAGTTCCGGTCGGCAGCGTCGTTGAACTTCCGCTTCCGGAGGCGAAATTCGACGGCGCCTGCGTAACGGGCGACATCGATGTTCTGGACGTCCGTTTCGGCAGCCTTTGGACGAACATTCCGCGGGAATTGTTCCTCAGACTCAATGTCAAACACGGCGACCGGGTCGAGATCATCATTGAAAACGGAGGCCGTTTGTACTACCGTAATTCGCTGCTCTATGCCCGCGCGTTTACCGATGCGTTCATCGGCGAACCACTGGTCTATGTCAACAGCCTGGACCGCATGGCGGTCGCCATCAACCAGGGCGACTTCGCGCGCGCTTATAACATCGGGACGGGTGCGTCATGGCGCATTACCATGCGAAAATCGGAAGGAAAGGAGCCCTCCTGTGGAGAGTAACCGCAGACCGGTCGTCGAATTTTGCGACTTTTCGTTTCAATATTTTTCACAGGCGGAGCCGACGCTGCACGATATCAACCTGACGATATACGAGGGCGAAAAGATTTTGATCGTCGGCCCGTCCGGCAGTGGGAAAAGCACGCTCGGTAACTGCGTTAACGGGCTGATTCCGTTTTCCTACCCCGGCACCGTTCAGGGAAACCTCCGGGTCTGCGGGAAGGAAACGCAAAAGGAAAGCATCTTTAACCTGAGCAAACATGTCGGAACGGTGCTCCAGGATCCGGACGGGCAGTTTATCGGCCTTTCGGTTGGCGAGGACATTGCCTTTGCGCTTGAAAACGAATGCATGAAGCAAAGCGAAATGAAGGAGATCGTCGAACGCACCGCGGCGCTGGTCGACATGGATCAACTGCTTTCCTCCTCGCCTTACGAGCTTTCCGGCGGGCAGAAACAGCGCGTTTCGTTCGCGGGCGTGATGGTGCACGACGTGGACCTGCTGCTGTTTGACGAACCGCTGGCGAACCTTGACCCGGCGACGGGAAAGACGGCGATCGACCTGATCGATCGCATTTCGAAGGATTATCATAAAACGGTCGTCATCATAGAGCACCGCCTTGAGGACGTGCTGTATCGGTCGATCGACCGCGTAATCGTCGTTTCGGACGGGCGGATCGTCGCGGACATGCCGCCGGACGAGCTCATGGCGGCGAACATTCTCGCGCCGCTCGGCATTCGCGAGCCGCTGTACGTCACCGCGCTCAAATATGCGGGGATAGAGGTGACGAGGCAGTTGCGCGCGGGCCGGCTTGACACGCTGGACATCGACGCGGTGCGCGACGCCGTGCGCGGCTGGGACGCTGCGCAGCCGGAACCGGAACCGAGGCCGCAGCGGCCCTCCATTTTGGAGGCGGAGGCGCTCTCCTACCGGTATGTCGAGAAAAAACCAATTCTAAAAAACCTGACGTTTTCCATCCAGGAAGGCGAGATGGTCAGCCTTGTCGGAACGAACGGCGCGGGCAAATCCACGCTGGCCAAGGTGGTGACGGGCATCTGCAAGGAGCCGGAGGGCGAACTGCGCTTTCACGGCGAAAGCATGAACGACTGGACTATCCACGAGCGAAGCGAAAAAATCGGGTATGTCATGCAGAATCCCAACCAGATGATCTGCAAGCCGATGATTTTCGACGAGGTGGCGCTGGGATTGCGGCTTCGCGGCGTCGACGAAACCGAAATCAGGCCACGGGTGGAAAAAGCGCTGAAGATCTGCGGTCTCTACCCGTTCCGCAACTGGCCGATTGCGGCGTTGTCGTTCGGGCAGAAAAAGCGTGTGACCATCGCTTCCGTGCTGGTAATGGAACCGGAACTGATCATTCTGGACGAGCCTACGGCGGGCCAGGATTACCGGCACTACACGGACATCATGGAGTTCTTGCGTTCGCTCAACGAAAGCGGCACGACGATCATGCTGATCACGCACGACATGCATCTGATGCTGGAGTATACGCCGCATGCCGTCGTTTTGCACGACGGGAAAATACTGATGGACGATACGGCGGTAAAAGCGCTGACCAGCGCCGATATTGCGCGAAAGGCGAGCCTGAAGGTCACTTCGCTCTACGAACTTGCGATACGCATCG
>CAYUUB010000389.1:0-2114 GCA_964447725.1 uncultured Oscillospiraceae bacterium | reverse complement strand
GCCGCTTTCCGAATATCCTCGTCAACGGGTCCGGCGGCATCGCCGTCGGCATGGCGACCAATATCCCGCCGCACAACCTCGGCGAAACGATCGACGCGCTCTGCGCGCTGATCGACGACCCCGAGATCGACAACGATTCCCTCATGCAGTACCTGCCCGGGCCGGACTTCCCGACCGGCGGCATCATTATGGGCATGTCCGGTATCGCAAGCGCATACAGGACCGGCCGCGGCCGCATCGTCGTGCGCGCCAAGGCGGAAATCGAAGCCTACGCCGCCAACAAGAGCCGCATTATTATCACCGAGATTCCATATCAGGTGAACAAAGCGCGCCTTGTGGAACGCATCGCCGAGCTTGTGCATGAAAAACGGGTGGAAGGCATCTCCGACCTGCGCGACGAGACCGACAGGACCGGCATGCGCATCGTGATCGAGTTGAAAAAGGATGTGAATGCAAACGTCGTCCTCAACCGGCTCTACAAGCACACGGACCTGCAGTCCACGTTCGGCGTGATCATGCTGATGCTGGTGGACGGCGAACCGAAGGTCCTTCCTTTGCGGGACATCCTGTACTATTATCTGGAGCACCAGAAAAACGTGGTCAGGCGCAGGACGACTTACGACCTCAACCGCGCGAAGGAACGGCTCCATATTCTGGAAGG
Organism: uncultured Oscillospiraceae bacterium; assembly: GCA_964447725.1. Taxonomy (GTDB): domain Bacteria; phylum Bacillota; class Clostridia; order Christensenellales; family CAG-138; genus UBA7703. The sequence goes on along the minus strand of CAYUUB010000389.1, from coordinate 1,453 downwards.
CCTCATCATTGCGCTGGACAATATTGACGAAATCGTCGATCTGATCAAAAAGTCCGCCAATCCGAACGAAGCCAAAGCAAAACTCATCGAACGGTTCGGTTTGTCGGAGCGTCAGGCGCAGGCCATCCTCGACATGCGCCTCCAGCGGCTGACCGGTCTGGAGCGCGACAGGATTCTGGACGAAGACCGCGCGCTGCGCGAAAAGGTCGCGTATCTGCAGGGAATTCTCGACGACGAACATAAGCTGCTTGGCATCATTAAAGAAGAGGCGCTGGCCATAAAGCAGCGCTATAACGATCCGCGCCGCACCGAAATCACGCAGATGATCGAGGACATCGACCTCGACGATATCATCCAGGAAGAGGACATGGCCGTTACGATGACGCACTTTGGCTACATCAAACGTCTCTCACCGGATATCTACCGCGCGCAGAACCGCGGCGGCCGCGGCGTGATCGGCCAGGGCACGCATACGGAGGATTTCGTGGAGCGGCTGTTCGTCACGACCACGCATACGCACATCCTCTTCTTCACGAACTTTGGCCGGGCGTTCCGCATCAAGTGTTACGTGATCCCCGAAGCCGGAAGGAACGCAAAGGGCCTGCCGATCGTCAACCTGCTGCAATTGGGCGAGGGCGAAAAGGTTACGGCCATGTTCCCGGTTGAGGGCGAGGGGGACAAAGGGTACCTCGTTATGGCGACGAAAAACGGCGTCATCAAAAAGACGCCGGCCTCCGCGCTGCAAAATATCCGCAGGGGCGGGCTGATCGTACAGAACCTGCCGGAAGGCGACGCGCTGATCGCCGTTGAATACTCCAGCGGCGACGACGAGTTCATCGTCGCGTCCCGCAAGGGCAGATGCGTCCGGTTCGCGGAGGACGACGTCCGGCCAATGGGCCGCACGGCGACGGGCGTGCGCAGCATGAGCCTCGACGACGACGACGAAGTGGTCGATATGGTCAAGGTTCGAAACGGCGGCAACGTTTTGACCGTTTCCGAGCTCGGCATGGGCAAGCTTACCCCGGAGGACCAGTATCCGCTGCACCACCGCGGCGGCAAAGGCGTTATCGCGATGCAGCTGACCGACAAGACGGGCGACCTTGCCTGCCTCAAGATGACGACCGAGGACGAAGACCTCATGCTGATTCGCGACGACGGGACGATCATCCGCATGCCGCTCGATCAGGTCAACGTCATCTCGCGCGCGACGCAGGGCGTGCATCTCATGCGCGTCGACGAGGGAACGCGCGTCGTTTCGGTGGAAGTCGTGCCGCATCAGGAGAACGGGGAGGACGGCGAAAACCAAGAGACAACAACCACGGAAGGCGCTGAAACTGAGCAGCAGTCAACCGAAACGCCGGAAGCAAAGGAACCTGTAAAGACCGGCGAAGAATAAAATCGGCTCTTTGTCAATAGTTGGGGTAAAGGGAACAGAATAAGATTAGAGGTGGCT
>CAYUUB010000388.1:0-2130 GCA_964447725.1 uncultured Oscillospiraceae bacterium | reverse complement strand
TCGGCGGCAAAGGCGTGATCTCCACGATCGCCAACGTCGTGCCCGGCGAAATGCACGCCATGTGCGATGCGTTCTTCAAGGGCGACCTCGGCCTTGCGCGCGAACTGCAGCTGCAGATGATCCCGCTCTGGAAAGCGGCGTTCTGCGAGGTCAACCCCATCCCGGTCAAGGCTATGATGGGACTGATGCAGCTCTGCGAGCCGGACGTGCGGCTTCCGCTCGTCCCGCCGAGCGCGGCGGACATGCGGCTGATCGAGGACACGCTCAAGGGATACCAACTGATCTAACGAATTTACCTGTTTGGAGGGCTTATGATTTCTGTTTTAATCAACGGAATCTGCGGTCAAATGGGGCGCGCCGTCTATGCTGCTTGTCAAGCGCAGAGCGGCGCTTTTTCCGTCGCCGCGGGCATCGACGTATCCGTCGGCAGCGCGTTCGACTGCCCCGTCTACCGCAGTATGGACGGCGTGAAGGAACCGGTCGACGTCGTCGTCGACTTCTCCGTCCCCGCATCCGTCCCGGCCGTTTTGCGCTTTGCGCAGCTCCGGAAGATACCGGCCATCATCGGGACGACCGGCCTGGGCGAGCGCGAGCGCAAGCTCATCCGCGCCGCGTCCGAGCGCATCCCCGTTTTTCAGACGGGCAACATGTCGCTCGGAGTCAATCTCCAGCTGGAGCTGATTCAGCTTGCTTCTGCATCGCTCGGCAGCGCGTTCGACGTGGAGATCATCGAAACGCACCACCGCATGAAGGTGGACGCGCCCAGCGGGACCGCGCTGATGCTGGCAAACGCCGTTGCCGCCGGAAACGCCGACGAGACGGAGCTGGTCTACGGCCGCCACGAAAAGAACAAACGCCGCACGCAGAACGAAATCGGCATCCATTCCGTCCGCGGCGGAACGGTCGTCGGCGAACATCAGGTGCAGTTCATCGGCAACGACGAGATCATCGAGATCACGCACAGGGCGTTCAGCAAGCAGGTGTTCGCGCAGGGCGCGCTGCGCGCCGCGCAATTCATCGTCGGCAAGCAAAACGGCCTGTATAACATGAAAAACGTCGTCAACGAGCACGACGTGGCTTCCCGTCTCCTCTCGCTGGAAGATCAGGCGGTCGTCACGGTCCGTGCGGGCGCGGACGACGTCGCCCTGCCTTCACGCATCTTCGACGCAATCGCCGACCGCGGCGTGTTCGTCGATATGATCGCGTTCAGCGAACAGGACGACCGGACGGTCGGCATCGGCTTTTCGCTCGCCGCGAACGACCTGGTCGACGCGCTCGGCGCGCTCAACGGCCTGATTCAAAGCGGCTGCGACTGCTCCGTGCGCACGCGCAGCGATATGACGAAACTCACGCTCGAAGGCAGCGGCATGGCGCTTCAGCACGGCGTCGCGTCCCAGTTGCTCGACGCGCTTCGCAAGGTGAACATCCGCATCTGGCTGATCACGACCAGCGAGACGCGCATCGAATTCTGCGTGGACGCGGTCGACGCAATCCGCGCGGTCAAGGAGATCAAGGCCCAGTTCGTAATCGGCTGATATGCCGTCAAAAAACTTGTTTTTTGACGGGAGTAACCGCGTTTGCCTATTGCCCTACGGGCAACCGGGCGGCAAAACGCTTTGGGGAAAACGCCCGAAACGGACGATCCGTTGCGGCGGATAAACCGCCACAGCCGGAATATACAGGTTAAGGGCTGCGGCCCTTAACAATCCCAAAGTTCATTGGCACAAAAAAAGCGCTTTCCGCTCGGAAGGCGCTTCTTCGTTTGCTGAAAATTCGTTTTTATTTGCCCTCTTTTTTCAACCGCTGCTCCTCGCCCTGCAGCAGGCGTTTGATGTTGCCGATATGCCGCACGTATATGATGACGGTCAGAAGCCCAGCAAGCACCACGAGCGGAACATCGTCCGTACGCAAAATCAGCGTCGCAAGGAAAAACAGCAGTATGCTGATCAGCGACATCAGCGAAACGCGCTTGTTGACGGCGAGGATGATCCCGCCGATTGCGAGCGCGATCCCCGCGCCGAGCGGGAACGTAAAGACCGCAAGTCCGCAGGACGAAGCGACGCCCTTGCCGCCGCGGAAACCGTCCAGCACCGGCCAGCAGTGCCCGACGACGACGAACAGCCCGGCGAG
>CAYUUB010000387.1:0-2146 GCA_964447725.1 uncultured Oscillospiraceae bacterium | reverse complement strand
CTGTCCGAAACGAAGATCACCCTGTCCGGGCCCTTCGTTTTAAACAGCAGCGGCAGCAGCGCATGCGGCACGCCGTTCCCGTCCGCGATCGCCTCCGTATACAGCCGTTCGTCCAGCATGCCGATCTGCGTCAGGCCGAGCCGCTTCTGCGGGGAATTTCCGCGTGAAATTTCGGAGGAGCAGCAGAAGATGTGCGTAACGCACCGCATTCCCGCGTCCGTCGCCGCATGAATCACATCGTCGTACGCGTCGTCGTGGCCGCCGGAAACCGTGATGCCGCGATCACGGCAAAAACGAATGAAATCGCACATGCCCGGCAGTTCGGGCGACACGGTTATCATCCGAATGAGAGAACTGAACCGCTCGATCAGTTCATACCATGCATCGTCCGGCGCACGCAGCAGCGCTTCCGGGTGCGCGCCGCGATTTTTGACCGAAAGGAACGGCCCTTCCATATGAACGCCCGCAATCTCCACGGGCGCCGGAGGGCGGTAGCCGTCGAGAAACCCGAGCACCCTTTCGGTTTCCGCAAGGGTTGCGGTCATGGTTGTCGGCAGAAACGTCGTAACGCCGCCCGCCAGATGGTGACGGCAGATGGCGTCCATGGCATCCGAATTGGCGTCCATCGTATCGTACCCCATTGCGCCGTGCGTGTGCTGGTCGATGTATCCGGCGCAAATGACGTCCCCGCGCGCGTCCAGTGCACGGGAGCCGTCCGGCACGTAGCCGTTCATCGGCGTCAGCGCGGCAACGCGTCCGCTTTTCGTGCGGATACAGCGGTTTTCCAGCAGCGCTCCGCCGGCAATCACGTTTGCATGAATGATTTCGATCGTTCTCACCCTCCCTAACATTCCGCATTCAATGATGTGTTACAATCGTTTCCTGCTAATGCTTTATTTGCTTTGCGCGCTCCATGCCGATAGCTTACGCAGCGTATCCTGTGCAATTGCTTTATCGGGGAAACTGTTGCAAACCAGCATAAGGCCTTCCGGCCGCAGCGCGCGGCAAAGCGGCTCGATCTCGTCCGGCTCCGGAAGCAGCACAAGGGATTTTCCTGCGCTTTGAATCGTGCGAAACACATCGATAAATGCCGACGTGCGCGGCTGTCCGGCGACCGGCGTCCACTGGATCGCATCGATTTCGTCGACGGCAAGGATCAGTTCCAAGTGGCGCACCTGCTCCATGCCGTCGAGATGGTACACGGCGTAGTCCAGCCGCCGGCCTGTTTTTACAAGCTCCGGTACGGCAAAGCGTTCGTACATGGCGGGGGAGATCATGGCCGAAAAGTCGCACTGCATTTGCGCGAGCCGCCCCGGGGCCCAGAGATGCATCCAGGCATGCACGCATCCGTCCGCATCGTCGCTCCTGACGAGATCGAAATACGGGTCGTTAATGCGAAAGAGGCCGTCGAGGATCGTGTCGACGGACGATTCCACCCATTCCGGTTCTTCGACGAAATCCATCATAAGGGTTTCCGGGCCGCGCATGGCTGCCAGCGCGTCGATGCTGCCGCAGTCGTCCGGCATGCTGATGAAATAACGTCCGCCGTTTTCCCTCACGGGAAACGCCGCCATGGGTCGGCCCAGACAATCCTGGCTCCAAAATGCGAGCGCACGCGAGCGAATATCCTCGAAGTTTGGTAAAAAATGCATGGAATCCTCCTGCGAATTGTCGTTGCATCGACCGTACATAAGATATACTAGACGATCTTTTCAAAAAAGCAAGGATAAAAATTAAAAGAGTTAAAATATTTTCAAAAAATGGTTTACAGGAACGATTTTTCAGTGTAAAATACATTTTGTCAAGCGAAATGCAGAGCAAGCGTCTTAATTTTACACCAATATCACCCAATGTAATTCCACAGGCGGAAGCAACTTCGTGTTAAATTTACCAATTTGATTAATTTTTTTAAGCAAATAATATCTGCAGGGGATTTTACCCTTACCCGTAAAAGCTTCGTTTTCATAGGAAGCGAACCAGTTGTTCCACTGGAGCGGCCGAAAGACAGATTGCAGCGCATCGATGCGCTGCCGGTTCGGCACCGGTCACAGCCTTGCAATGCCGCAGCAACGACAAGCCGGCGGCATGATAAAAAAAGGAAAGAGGAGGAAACGATCAATGAAAAAAATCCTGGCACTGATCTTAG
>CAYUUB010000386.1:0-2160 GCA_964447725.1 uncultured Oscillospiraceae bacterium | reverse complement strand
AAGAACACGCAAGGCGCCGAAAAACATCGGCGGACGCATTGCCGGCGAAGAACTGTTTCGGATTCAGCCGCTGATCAACCGCCGCGTCGGCGACGTACGATGCTCGTATGAGAGCCTGTACGGACGCGTGGCCTGCCGCTGGAAGCTGAACGGAAACATCGCGGATATCGTTGTAACGGTGCCGCCGAACACGACCGCGCGCGTCTGCCTGCCGGACGGAAGCGAGCAAATCGCATCGTGCGGTGAGCACGAATATTCTGTTTCAGTGGATTAAAACACGCAACAAAGCGGCCGCCGCTTTGCTATGACTGCTGAAATCCCAGCGCCTGTGCGCTAAGCCGGTCGGCCAGTTGCGCCAGTTGAACCGGATCTCCCTTCATGCCGCCGTAGATCCAGTTTTTGATGACGCCCATGCAGCCGTTCATGATGTAACAACGCATGCTTTCGAGCGTCTGTTTCGACTTTGTGGGGTACATCCTTTTGAGGAACAAAACCATCTGGTCCTTCTGAATTTCGCAGCAGCGGTTGAGGAACGCGTCGTCGCCGTTCCGGCCGAAGAGCGCCAGGCAAAGGCGTTCGTTTTTTGCGATGGTTTCATAAACGGGGATCATGGAGGCATACTCCGCGCCGCCGTGAAAATACTGCTCGATGGAGGCGACGAGCGTGTCGTAAAATTCGTCTTCGATTTTGCGCTCGAGATCGTATACGTCCTCGTAATGCATATAGAACGTCGTGCGGTTGACGTCCGCGTTATGGCAGATCTCCGTGACCGTGATCTGTCCGGCGGGCTTTTCCAGCAGCAACTCGAGGAAGCTCTCTTTCAGCACCTGCTTTGTATATTGAACGCGCCGGTTGTTGGCAGTATTCATTCCGTATCCTCTCGGGTTTCTGCGCCGGATTGTTTCGACAAAATCGAAAAGAATGTATATTTCAAGACACTTCAAAATCAGGTGTGCTTGCCGCAGAAACACGGTGTCATTATATTAATAGTATGATGTAAAGTCAACAGCATGTCGAAAGGAAGAGAAATGATATGAAAGTATTTATGATTGGCGGAACGGGGCTTTTGGGAAGCGAAGCGGCCAAAGAACTCATCGCCCGCGGGCATGAGGTGCTGTCGCTGGCGCTGCCGCCCATACCGGAGGGTGCGCAGTTGCCCAAAGAAATGAAAATCGAGTTTGGCAACTTTATGGACATGGACGATGAAACGCTGAGCCGTTATCTCAGGGGATGTGAGGGATTTGTGTTTGCCGCGGGCGTGGACGAGCGCGTGGAAGGCCCCGCGCCGATTTACGACATGTTCAAAAGGTTCAATATTACCGCTCTGGAGCGTCTGCTGCGATTGGCAAAAGAATGCGGCGTGAAGCACGCGGCGATCTGCGGGTCCTATTTCTCCTATTTTGCCAAGGCCTGGCCCGAGAAAGAGCTGACGAAGTGGCATCCCTATATCCGCAGCCGTGTCGACCAGGAAACCATGGCTATGTCGTATGCGGACGATAACTTCGACGTGGCCGTGCTGGAGTTGCCGTACATTTTCGGAACGCAGCCGGGCCGTAAACCGGTCTGGGTGTTTCTTGTCGAGCAGATTCGCAGCATGAAAAACAAGACGATGTATCCGAAAGGCGGCACGGCGATGGTGACCGTCCATCAGGTCGGCGAAGCGCTTGCCGGCGCGATTGAGCGCAACAAGGGCGGGAACTGCTACCCGATCGGCTATTACAACCTGACCTGGGTCGAAATGCTCAGGATTGCGCACAAATACATGGGAACGCCGGACAAAAAAATCGTGACCATCCCAAACTGGATGTACGCGCTCGGCGGGAAGCAGATCATGAAGCAGCAAAAAAAAGCAGGGCACGAAGGCGGCCTGAACATGGTGAAATTTACCGACTTGATGTGCTCCAATACCTTTATCGACAAATCTCTTGGTTGCGCGCCGCTCGGCGTGCAGCCTGACGATATCGATGCCGCCATCGGCCAGAGCATTCAGCTTTGCCTTGACTTGCTGGACGGGAAGACGAAAGCCATCGATATGAAGGGAGAATGAGCATGGGAAAACAGCGTGTGTTCCTGACGGGTGCTACAGGGGCGATGGGCTTTCTGAGCCTGCAGGAGCTGATCGGAAACCCGGCGGAGCAGGAAGTCGTGATCCTCGCGCGC
>CAYUUB010000385.1:0-2168 GCA_964447725.1 uncultured Oscillospiraceae bacterium | reverse complement strand
GCGCGCCGATTCGCGTCACCGTCAGCCCACGCAACCTCAAGGACGGCATGGTCGAGCTGACGACGCGCGACAAGCGCGTAAAAAAGCAGGTCCCCGTCGTCGAAGCGCTGGACGCGGTGCTCGGTCTGCGAAAAGAGCTCTTCGCGGAGATCGAAAACACCCTGTAACGATCGCGCAATTGAATGCACGAGGCCCGGCAGCATTGCTGCCGGGCCTCGTCGTGTAAAAGCCGCTATTCCAGGCCGCAAGCCTTGACATGCGTCTGTTTTGTCAGCCATACAAACTCATCCCCGGGCATGGGGCGCGCATAGTAGAAGCCCTGAATCCTGTCGATGCCAAGCTGTTGGACGATCTCATTTTCTTCCCGGGTCTCCACGCCTTCCGCCAGGATGACCACGCTCATGGAGCGCAAACCGTTTACAACCGTCTGCAGGAGCCCGTACGACTCCGGGTTCTGGGAAATGCCGCGCACGAGGCCCTTGTCAATCTTGACGCACTCAAACGGAAGAGACATAACGTTAACCAAATTCGAATATCCCGTCCCGAAATCGTCCAGATAGACGCCGATCCCCCGCTCTCTGAGTTCGTTCATCGTCTGCCGCGCTTTTACGATATCGCCAAGCAGCACGCGCTCGGTAATCTCCAGCTTGATATTTTTCGGCGAAACGCGATATTTCCCAAGCAGTTCTTCAAGCCTGCGTACCGTTTCGTCAAATTCGTATTGCTGCGCCGAAATGTTGACCGAAAGCCATCCGACGTCCGTGTCGCGGTTTTCGCTCAAAAACCGGCATGTTTTTTCGAGCACCATCCAGCCAAGCTCGGTCGCGATGCCGTATTCGATCGCAATCGGGATAAACTCGCTCGGCGAAATCGGGCGGCCGTTGCTTTCGTTCAGCCGCAGCAGCACCTCGCCGCCGGTAAATCGTTTTTGCTCGCAGTCGTAAACCGGCTGAATGTACAGGAAAAAACGGTCCTCCTTCAGCGCCGATTCCATTTGATTTATAACAAAGTTGCGCCTTCCGAACTCGTTGCGCAGAACGCTGTCAAAGCGTACGGGAGCCTGCGGGACCGCGCTTTTTGCCACCCGTGTCGCGTATTCCAGCGCATCGATCAGCTCGTCCAGGTTCGCGGCATGCTCCGGATACAGAATGTCCGAAAATACTGCGTTGAGCCGCACCGTCTGCGCGTCGATAGTCCATGGTTCCTTAAAGCGATCCACGATTTTCGAAAAGGTTTCTTCGTATTCGGAATCGCACATCTTCGTTACGACAATTGCAAACTCGACGCCGGAAAACCGGTATGCGGAAGCGCGCGTGTCCAGCGATGCAAAAAAACCGCCGGCCAACCGCAAAAACTCATCGCCCGATCTCTGCCCGAACTGGTTGTTCACCAGCTTATACTTGTTCAGACTGACACTTATCACGTGAAATACCTGCCTGCGCGCCGCAAGGCGCTCCAGCATGTAAAAAAACGCTTCCCGGTCGCCGATTTCGGTCAACTGGTCCACGTGGATCCGCTGTTGCTGCCCATAGATAAAAAGCACCAGCAGCGCAAGGCTGGTGACCGTTCCGGTGAGTATGGTATGCAGGTAATAGATCTGGTAGGCGCCCATAACCAACATCAGCACCGGCAGCGTGTAGATGATTAAACGAAACGATTTTTTTACGCGTTTGCGTTCCAGACGGTAAAACAGGTATATGATACCGAAAGCGACGAACAGAAATGCCAGGTCAATCCTGCTGAGCGGACCTCTGATATAAGCGCCGTCGTCTCCGATGCGAAACAGGCAGCCTGTGGCGAAGTTGACCCCAACCAGCAAGATCTGCACCGCGCAGAACGCAACAATCACAATGCCGGCCGCCTTTAAGCGAGGCGATTCATACCGGTTTTCAAACATCGTAATGACCATAGCGCCGGTGATTGCCGATATCATCAGCGCTTCTGCTATGTAAAGCAAGGAAGCGGCCGTCATGCCCATCCAGTGCGGGTACAGGTCCAGGACTTCACCGAAGTGAAAAACGCAGATCGTGATCACAATGGCGAGCAAAGAAACACCGACGCTGATACGAAAAACCAGTTTTTTCAGCGACGGACGATTGCGATCCATCAATGAATAAGCATAGATGATCGCCAGTAAAACGCAGGAAAAATATTCAAAAACAATGATT
>CAYUUB010000384.1:0-2173 GCA_964447725.1 uncultured Oscillospiraceae bacterium | reverse complement strand
TGCCAGGCTGGCAGCCTGGGCCAGGCGGTTTGCTGCACCGACCACAAAGTTATCGAAGCGGTAACGCGGATTCAGATGCGTGTCGAAGGTGCTGCTTTCCACTGCTTCGACGCGCTTGGGAGCCCGCACGCTTTCCTCTTCCATCACCGGAGCAGGAGCAGACCAAACTTTAAATTCAACATTTACCTGGCGTGCCATCATCCCAGAGAGTTTGTTCGTAACGATGCTCTTCAGGCGGCTTTCGAGCCAATCACAAGCGTAGGCATTGCTGGCACCAAGGGCGAAGGTTGCTGATTCTTCCTCGTAGGAGATCAGCTGAGTGTTCCGGACCCAGGTATCAAAGATTGCCTTTGAAAGGTCCATCTGTAATTGTCCGATTGTTGCCTGCCACGCTTGTTGAGCATTCATTGTGCATTTTCCCTTCTTGCTTTCTGTGAGGGGTGATGATTTATCGATGTTAAAACGAGCGATTCGGTTTCCTCTAAAAACGCTTCACGATTGAGCTTTCCTAAGTTGCCTTGCTCATTGAGTAGACTGATTCTACCATCCAAAAACAGGGTTGCATTCCTCTCTGTCTTAAAAATTAACGATTCTTTAAGAAAGAAAGTCTTTTCGATTTTTTCTTTAAAAGCCCGACCAATTCCCTGCTTTGGAAGAATCAAGCCAAACACTAATTAACAGGAAAGCTACCCTTTCAGGACCCCCATATATGGGATAAATATACTAATATTATAAGAATTCTCCAACGGATGGGCGCTTGAATCCTGCACAAAAAGACACTAAAAATTACAAAATGAAAGGATAGTGATTCCCATTTTGGAATCAGGGCTTTAACATTGAGAGGACTATGCGCTGCCCGCGCGTTTCTCAAGCAGCATCATTTTTGCAGCTCTGCGACCAATTTCCACCGCAAAATTTGTGCCGCGATCCCATGGGTACACCTGGCTCATACTGGCAAAAAACAGACCTGGTATGGGGGTCTCAATCGCCGGGATATTGGCGGAATGGTTTGCCAGCGGAATGGGTTGGGCATATGGCGTCTTGGAGACCCAGATCTTATTAACCCAGTTCCGATTAAAGTCAGGGTTGATCTTCTTCAGGTGCGGCAGGAATTCATCCGCCAGTTCTTCATCGCTCTTGTTGAAATTGGGGTGGTCGGTTTCGAGATAATCGCCAATATAGAGGATGTGATCCCCACCGAAGTACTCCGGCTTGAGGAAATTGGTGTGTTCGACCAACGAAAGGAAAGGATAGCCAGCTTGCTTGGGGATGTTGTACCAGTAGTACCCCTCCGAAGAAAGCGGATGCTTGATGGAGACAGTCATCACCACAGCCCCCATGCTCTTCAGATTCACTAAACCCCCAAGGTAGTCAGGAGGTAAATCTGGTGCCATTTTCGCCATCATGCCGGGCGAAAGCGTCACCAACGCCTGATCAAAGTTTTCTGGCGTGCCATTCACAAAACTAACAGCTATTTGTCCGTTCTCCTGGCGTTTGAGCGAACTAACGCGGGCATTGTAATGAATGGTAACCCCGGCTTCTTCGATTTTGGCAGCAAACTTGTTGGCAAAGACCTGGAAACCACCCCTAAAGGTTCCCAGGCGCGTGGTGCGGGAGTGCAAACGCGCCCACATCCAGGCCATGTTAACCTTATCATGCCAGTTTTCGCCGAATTTGCCAATCATCATCGGTTGCCACATGCTTTCGTAGACTTTGTTGCCAGCATATTTGCGCATCCAGGCATCGGTGGTGGTCTTTTCAAGCGCGCGCCAGTTATTGGTCAGCCTCAGGTAAAGCCCCACCAAACCAAAACGAATTTTGTCGATGCCGTAACCCAACCCGGGGTAAGCCAACGCGGCTGGAATGGAATCAAAGGGGTAGAACTTACCCTTGTAATACATAACACTGATCGGTTTCGGGAAAAGCACCTGATCCGACCAGCCCAACTCTTCAATCAGACTGAGCAGGTGGGAATCCGTTTGAAACCAATGGTGATAAAAACGCTCAACCGACCAATCCCAATGGGGTTCTTTAAAACCGGAAGCCAAACCTCCGGGTTCTGCTGAAGCCTCAAAAATGCTCACCCGCTGCCCGGCTTTTGCCAGGTCCCAGGCGGCGCTCAAGCCGGCAAAACCTGCCCCAATGATGGCAATATGGCGTTGGTTATCAGTCA
>CAYUUB010000383.1:0-2174 GCA_964447725.1 uncultured Oscillospiraceae bacterium | reverse complement strand
TTGGTAAAGCCACGCTTCGGCAGACGGCGTGCCAGCGGCATCTGGCCGCCTTCAAAGCCGTTCTTTTTGCTTCCGCTGCGCGCTTTCTGACCCTTATGTCCCTTTGTTGCGGTTTTGCCGACGCCGCTGCCGGTGCCTCGACCGACGCGCTTCTTGGCCGTAACCGAACCGGGGGCGGGCTGTAATTCATGCAGTTTCATGATGCACGTCCTCCTGCCTTAAACTTCTTCCACCGTGACAAGGTGTTTCACTTTGAAGATCTTGCCGCGCGTGCATGCGTTGTCCGGCTGGATAACGCTGCTGTGGAGTTTTTTCAGCCCCAGCGCGACGACGGTCGCCTGCTGATCTTTCAGACAGCCGATCGGGCTCCTGACGAGCGTGATCTTCAGTTGCTTGGCGCTTTTTGCTGCTTTTGCCATTGTGCTGTCCTCCTTATCCCAGGATTTCTTCCACGCTCTTGCCGCGGAGCTTTGCAATCTGCTCCGCAGTGCGGAGCTGGGAAAGCCCGTTGATCGTGGCCTTTACGCAGTTGCCGGGGTTGTTGGAACCGTACGACTTGGTGCGGATATCGCGAACGCCGGCCATTTCAAGCACTGCGCGCGCAGGTCCGCCCGCGATAACGCCGGCGCCCTCTTCGGCAGGGAGCATGCGGACATGGCCCTTGCCGAACTTGCCTTCCACGGCGTGGGGAATCGTCGTGCCGACGATCGGAACTTCGATCATATGACGCTTTGCGTCTTCAACGCCCTTGCGGACCGCTTCGGGGATTTCCGCCGCTTTTCCAAGGCCGACGCCAACTTTGCCTTTTTCGTTTCCAACGACCATCAGCGCCGTAAAGCGGAAATTTTTGCCGCCTTTTACAACCTTTGCAACACGGTTGATGGAAACCAGGCGCTCCTTGAATTCCGAGGGCTCTCTGTCATATCTCCTGTTTTGCATGTCTTGTTCCTCCTTAGAAGTCCAGCCCGGCTTTGCGTGCGCCGTCTGCTAGGGCAGCCACCCGTCCGGTGTAGAGGTATCCGCCGCGGTCAAAAATGACTTTGGTCACGCCCTTGTCCTTGGCGCGCGAGCCGATGAGCTCTCCAACGAGCGCGGCCTGCTCGACCTTGCTTTTGCCCTCGAGTTTGCCCTTGATTTCGGCATCCAGCGTGGAAGCTGCGACCAAGGTGTTTCCTGCGGTATCGTCGATTACCTGCGCATAAATGTGGCTCGTGCTGCGGTAAACGTTCAGGCGCGGACGCTCGGGCGTTCCCACGAGATTCTTGCGCTGACGGTAATGACGCGCTGTGCGGACCGCATTTTTATCGATCTTTTTAAACATCTCTCGTCACTCCTTCCTGCTTTACTTGCCGGTCTTGCCTTCCTTGCGGCGAACGTACTCGTTCTCATAGCGAATGCCTTTGCCCTTGTAGGGTTCTGGCGGACGCACCGCGCGGACGTCGGCGGCAATTTGGCCGACCTTCTGTTTGTCGATTCCCTTGATGGTGATTTTTGTCGGCGCGGGGACTTCGAACGAAATACCCTCCGGCGCGGGAAAATCAACGGCATGGGAGTAACCGACGTTTAATACGAGTTTCGTGCCCTGCAGCTGTGCCTTGTAGCCGACGCCGACGATCTCAAGCTTCTTTTCGTAGCCCTTGGTCGTGCCGACCACCATGTTGTTGATCAGCGAGCGGGTCAGGCCGTGCAGCGCACGGTGGCGTTTGTCGTCGCTCGGACGCTTGACGGTGAGCGTACCCGCGTCCTGTTCGATCTTCATCTCCGAAGAGAGCTTTTCGGTGAGCGTTCCCTTGGGACCTTTCACGGTGACGACATTGCCGTCTTCGACCGTGATTGTCACTCCGTCAGGAATGCTGACCGGAAGTTTTCCGATACGAGACATGATTCTTTCTCCTTAAATATACTGTCTGGGGAAGGGTCGGCGCCCGCCGCCTGCCAAAGAGGCTTTCGCCTGCTCTGCCGAAAAAGCGGTGCGTCCGCCCACTACTGTATTCTTACCAAACGTAAGCCATTACTTCGCCGCCGACGCCCTGCTTGCGCGCTTCCCGGTCGGTCATCACACCGCGGGATGTGGAAACAATCGCGACGCCGAGGCCGCCGAGCACTTTGGGCATCTGATCCTTGCGCGCGTAAACACGCAGGCCGGGACGGGAGATGCGCTTGATGCCGACGAT
>CAYUUB010000382.1:0-2175 GCA_964447725.1 uncultured Oscillospiraceae bacterium | reverse complement strand
AAAAGGGCGTGAACAAGGTCGTCCGCTGCATGATGGTCGGCATCCCGAACGTCGGAAAGTCCACGCTCATCAACCGCATCGCGGGCGTGAGCCGCGCGGAAGTCGGCGACAGGCCGGGCGTGACGCGCGGCAAGCAGTGGGTCAAGATCACGCCGTACCTGGAGCTCATGGACACGCCGGGCATGCTCTGGCCGAAGCTGGAGGACCAGCGGCTTGCCGAACACCTCGCGTTCTTAGGCTCGATCAAGGACGAAATCATGGACGCGGAAGCACTCGCGACCGATCTGCTGGATTACCTGCGACAGGTCAAGCCGCAGGCGCTGACCGAGCGGTATAAGAAAATAACGGCGGACACACCGAAGGCCGAACTGCTGGAAGCGGTCTGCAAAAGCCGCGGGTTCCTGCTCAAAGGCGGCGCTTTCGACACGGAGCGCGCCGCAAGGATCGTGCTGGACGAATTCCGCGCGGGCAAGATTGCGCGCATTACGCTCGAACGGCCGGAGGAAGACGCATGACGCGCCTGCCGGAGCCGGAGCGGCTGGAAAAGCTCACCGAGCCCGACCGAACGTTCTGGGCGAAAGACGGCGTCGTGCTCGCGGGCATGGACGAAGTCGGCAGGGGGCCGCTGGCCGGGCCGGTCGTCGCCGGCTGCGCCGCGATGCCGCCAGCACCCCTGATCGAGCACGTCAACGATTCGAAAAAAGTGACCGAAAAACGCAGGGAAGCGCTGTATCCCGTTTTAACGGGGACGGCGCTCGGATACGGGCTCGGCTGGGTCTGGCCGGGGACGATCGACGAGATCAACATCCTGCAGGCGACAAAACGCGCCTTCGCGCAGGCGTTTGCCGATATGCCGATCGATGTGACGGACGTTTTGATCGACGCGCTGAGCGGCCTCGACATCCCGGCAGAGCAGCATACGCTCGTCCACGGCGACGCGCTGAGCTACAGCATCGCGTGTGCGTCGATCATCGCAAAGGTCGCGCGGGACCGCTACATGATCGAACAGGACGCGCTTTTTCCGCAGTACGGCTTTGCGCGGAACAAGGGCTACGGCACAAAAGAGCATATCGCCGCGATCAAACGATACGGCCCGTGCCCGATCCACAGAAGATCGTTCATCGGAAAATTCCTGTGAGCACGACGGACGTCGGGCGGCGCGGCGAGGAGATTGCAAAGCGCCTGCTGGAACAAAAAGGCTACGTTACCCTCGCGCAAAACTACCGCGACGGGCCGCGCGAGATCGACCTCGTCATGCAAGACGGCGAAACGGTCGTTTTCGTCGAGGTCAAGGCGCGCTCGTCGTCCGCTTTCGGCACGCCAGGCGAGTTCGTGACCAAAAACAAACAGCGCCTGCTTACGCGCGCTGCGCAGAGTTATCTGTTCAAACGCGGACTGCTCGATCGCCCCGCGCGGTTCGACGTTGTGGAAATCTATATCGGCGACAAAAAAATCCGGCATATCCCGAACGCATTTTTCGCGGCGGACTGACCCGCGCTTCCGCTCCTGCCGCGCTTTTCGAATTGTGTCCGAAACGTAAACGATTGATACGCGGCCGGCGGCGCAAATTGTCTGCCATGCCGCGCCGTGCTATAATACACCAGACAGCCAGGCTTTTTTAACCGGCGGCGTGCGGCCGAAGGGCTTCTTTCGGCGACGCTTAAGGAAAGCGCGGTATACTGTTATGGAATTTTCTACCAACGGGGATGGAGAAAGGATACGTTTGTGCGTAAACTGCTTGCAATCCTGCTGCTTATAACCTTACTGGCGGTTCCCGCCGCGGCGCTTGCCGAAGGGGACGCGACCGAAGGGGACGACCTGATCTATAACGGCGATTTTTCCACATACGCCGAGAGCGCCGACCTTCCGGCCGGCTGGGAACTCTCCGCCTACTACAGCGACGCGGACAGCGTGCTTGCGACCTTTGAAACCGGCGACGACGGCGAGGCGGTCGTGGTGCTGACGAACACGGTTGCGAACGACTCGCGCGTCTGCCAGACGGTCGCCGTCGAAGCGAACGCCTGCTACCGGCTGAGCGCGGAAATCCGCACAACGTCCGTCGAATACGGCACGGGCGCGAACCTTTCCATCGACAATTACGCGATTGACGGGACATACTGCTATTCCGAAAACCTGTTCGGCACGGAAGCGTGGCGGACGGTTTCGCTGTACTTC
>CAYUUB010000381.1:0-2186 GCA_964447725.1 uncultured Oscillospiraceae bacterium | reverse complement strand
ACCGCTCCACGGCGATGCAGAAGATGAGCGAGATCGAAGAACTGGCGGAATCGCTGCCCGCGCTGGACTGCGGTTCCTGCGGGGCGCCGACCTGCCGGGCGTTCGCAGAGGATGTCGTGCTCGGCGGCCGGAGCATCGACGAGTGCATCGTGTATATGCGCGAACGCATCCACGAGCTTGCAAAGCACCCGGAAGGCGAACAGAAACCGGAGGGCGAAGAAGATGACAGTTCGGGAAATGGCTGATGCGCTGAACCTTGAATCCATCGCCGTTTCGGACGGTGAACGGACCGTGAGCGGCGGATACGCGGGCGACCTGCTCAGTTGGGTTATGGGCCGCGCGCAGGCCGGCGACGCATGGGTCACGATCATGAGCAATCCCAATACCGTTGCGGTCGCGTCGCTTGCCGACGTTTCCTGCATCGTGCTTGCGGAAGGAGTCCGGCCGGATAAGGGTGTTGCCGAAACGGCAATGAGCCGGGGCGTGAACATCCTCGGCAGCGAGGAGCCGTCGTTTGCGCTCTGCGTAAAGATCGCTGCGTTGCTATGAGCGCGTTTCGCTGCGACCTGCATATCCATTCCTGTTTGTCGCCCTGCGGCGAAGACGACATGACGCCGTTTTCCATCGCGGGGATGGCGAAGCTCAACGGCGTGGAGGTTGCGGCGCTGACCGATCACAATGCGTGTGGCAATTGCGGGACGTTTTTTCACGCGTGCGAAACCTACGGCGTCGTGCCCGTTGCGGGCATGGAGCTGACGACGAGCGAAGACGTGCACCTGCTTTGCTTGTTTCCGTCGCTGGAGGATGCGCTTGCGTTTGCAAAAGCGGTCGACCGGAACCGCGTGCGGATTCGGAACCGCGCGGAGATATTCGGCAGACAGCTGCTGATCGGCCCGGACGACGAAGCGACCGGCGAGGAAAAAGACCTCTTAATCAACGCGACGACGCTTTCGCTGGAGGATGCGGCTGCGCTTGTGAAGGAATATCACGGCGCTGCGGTACCGGCGCATGTGGACCGCGAGGGCAACGGGATCGTCGCCGTGCTCGGCGACTTGCCGGAGACGCCGGCGTTTGCCGCGGTGGAATACCGCGACGGGGCGAACATCGTCCGTTACGAAAAACAATATCCGCGCCTGCGGGGCAAGCGGAAGATCGTTTCTTCCGACGCGCACCGGCTTTGGGAAATAGCCGAACCGGGATACGAAATCGAGCTGAACTGCAAAAAGGACGCGGGGGCGGAAACGGTGCGAAAGGCTCTGATCGACTACCTAAACGGCGTTTAACGTTTTAGGCGCACATGCAAAAGACATGCAACCGTTGGGCGAGGGGGAGACAGCCGGAATATGAAGGAACTTTCGCTTAACATTCTGGATATCGCGCAGAACTCCATAAAGGCGGGCGCGCAGCACCTTGAAATTGAATTGATCCAAACAGGAACGGTCCTGACCGTCACCATTACGGACGACGGGCGCGGAATGCCCCCGGAGTTTGCGGCGGCGGCCGCCGACCCGTTTACCACGACCCGGACGACCCGGAAGGTCGGATTGGGGCTTCCGCTGTTTAAAATGGCGGCGGAGCAGACGGGCGGAACGTTTTCGCTGGAGTCGAAACAGCGGACGGAATCCGGCGGGGAGCATGGAACGCGCGTCAGCGCGGCGTTCCACACCGACCATGTGGACTGCGCGCCGCTCGGCGACATTGCTTCCACGATCACGACGCTGATCCAGGGCAATCCGGAACTGTCGATAAGCTACGTGTTCCGCACCGACGCGGGGCAAAAGCGGCTTTCGACAGACGAGATGCGCGAAATGCTCGGCGGCGACGTGCCGCTGAACGCGCCGGAAGTGCTCGCCTGGGCGCGGGACTATATTGAAGACCCGGAACCTGACGATTTGGAACAATGACACTGGAAAACAAGCGGGATTCGGGATTTATGATAAGGAAAGAACAAAAACAACAGGAAATACCTGATTGCATTGTGGCAGTTTATAATTACTAGTTTACATTGAGGAAAGGACGAGGAACATGAAATCACTGCAGGAACTGGCGGAGATCCGCGAAAAAATGAAGGGAAAAGTTGCTCTGCGCGAAGGGCAGAACGATATCCGTATCGTTGTAGGCATGGCAACCTGCGGCATTGCGGCCGGCGCGCGTCCCGTGCTGAATACACTTGTGGAAGAAGTGGA
>CAYUUB010000380.1:0-2188 GCA_964447725.1 uncultured Oscillospiraceae bacterium | reverse complement strand
GCGATGATCGAGAGCATGGACTCCAGTCCGCCGTAGGGGCAGAGCGCATGGATGGACGGCGCGGCATAGCCGAGCGCGTGCAGCGAAGTCGCCGTCAGTACGAAGACGAGTAAACTGCCGAGGGTCACCCACCGAAGGATTTTGGACGCGGTGCGCATCCGTTTGTCACGCTTCGTGAATACGTTCGGGTTCGTTTCGGGTGCTGTGCTCATGTAAGATTACCTCCTGCATCAATGTTTGATTGACGTTCCCTTTTTTGTGATAGATATCGGTTTATTGGATAACAATGGACAGATCGATGCGGGACGCTTTCGCTTTTTGCCGCTCCGGCGCCCCGCATAGGGTTACGCATTATGGATTGCTGATAAAGCCGGCCTTATAGCTTGTTTTCAAAGGCGTTCAGGTGGCTTTCCGAGGCGCGCATGAGGTCTTCGAACACGGTGCGCACGTCGTTGGGGAGATCTTCGCTGAGGAACGCTTCGTACATGTCGATGTTCATGATCTCGGCTTCCACGCCCGCTTCGTACGCTTCCGTCAGGCTGGCGACCGCGGCAACGCGCGTGCTCGCGTCGTCTTCCGGCACGGCGATGCCGTAGGTTTCAAACAGCGGCAGGAGCGTTTCGATGTGGGTTTCCTCCGCGCGGATGATGTTGGTGAACGGGCGGATGCTGCCGTAGGTGTCGATGATGTACTCATACTCCGCATGCGCAAGGTATTCGTCCTGCAGAGCGTAGGTGAGCATGTCCGCAAGCGTCAGGTCGCTGTCCGCCAGCGCGCCGGTCGAGCCGTAACCCGCCAGGCTGACGGTTGTGTCGCTTTCGGACGGGACGTACGCGGTGTCGTCGCCGGATACCGTCTCGCCCTCGGAGAGGATGCAATCCCCGTCGTAGCCGTTGTCGCCGTTATCGCCGTTCCGGCCGCCCTGGTAGCCGGAGCCGGAGGTTTCGTCCTGGGCGACGCCCGTTTCATAGCCCGTCGTGGCGTAGCCGTTTCCGCCGTTGCCGTTGCTGTTGGCAACGTCGTTGTCGTAGTTTCCGTTCTCAGCGGCGGTTTCGTTCTTTCCGCCCTGATAACCCGCTCCCGTTTGCGTATCGGCTGCAACGGTGCAGCCGGCCATAACCAGCGCCAGCACAGCCAGCGTCATAACAGCAAATAACCATTTCCGTTTCATAATCTTGGACCTCCTTGTGGTCGTTCTTGATGCTTTTATTATCGCGTTTAAATGTGATGAAACGGTGATGGGTTTTTTAGGGTTCCATTATTTTTACGTTTTTTTTACGTTTTGTACCCGGATTTTCTATGATATTTGGACAATTTTAGCAGTATTTCACCTGCAAGCAAGAAGAAAACGGGGAATAACAGTAAGCTATCCTATTATTATAATTGAATTATAAGAAAAAAACCATATGGTTCGGCTGTATCATTAAAGTATAAAAAAAGGAGGGTACCCATGAAGAAAATCATCACATCCAACACGACGCCAAAGAAAAGCCTGCTTGCAGGTTTGTACGACGAAATACTCGCCGAACCACAAAAAACCGGCACGTCCGCAGTGCGGGCAAAGGCCGGCGGGTTTTCCGGCGCAACGGCTTCCACCAGGGAATCGACCGCGACCGGCCCTGTCCCCGTGCAGAGTTTTTTGAGCGACGCGCTGAGCAAGGCGCTCGCCGGAGCAGGCGCGACAAAAACCGGCACGTCCGCAGTGCAGGCGAAAGCCGGCGGGTTTTCCGGCGCGACGGCGGCCGGGCAAAAGACGGCCGCAGCCACGACCGAACAGATGCAGAACAGGCTGAAGGACGCGGTCGACGCGGCGATCGCCAGAGTGAACGCGGCAAAAGCGGACGACGATTCCTACGAGGACGAACAGGCCGTTCAGCCGACCGACGAACAGCGGCGGCAGGCGGCGCTCGTATCGAAACTGCCGGACGACTTCCCGATCGAAGAATGGGAAAGCCTGCCCGCAAGGGCGCAGCTAAAACAAATTCAGCACACCCAATTGTCGAAGACGGAACAATGGGACCTGCTCAACGCAAAGACGCGGATGAGTACGCTGAGGGACATCGGCGAGCAGAACGGCAGTCCGTTTCTGGCGCGGCTGCAGGCCGCCGTGGACCGAATCGTTAACGGCGAAGAAACGGATTCGTCAAAATCAACCCCTTTACAACAGCGCGCGGTTGATGGACAATTA
>CAYUUB010000379.1:0-2198 GCA_964447725.1 uncultured Oscillospiraceae bacterium | reverse complement strand
CGATCGTCCCGATGTTGACATGCGGTTTCGTTCTCTCGAATTTTGCCTTTGCCATAATAGCTCTCCTTCTTTTGATTCAATCGTTCTTATAAACGGTAATTATTTTTCCCGACCACCGTCTCGGCGATCGATTTCGGTACCTCGTCATAATGCGCAAACTGCATGGTGAACGTTCCGCGTCCCTGCGTGCGGCTGCGAAGATCGGTTGCATACCCGAACATCTCGGAGAGCGGGCAAAGCGCGTCGATCACCTGGATGTTCTGCCGTGCTTCCATGCCGCTGACCTTGCCGCGACGCGCGGTGATGTTTCCCATCACGTCGCCAAGGTAATCCTCCGGCACGAGAATTTCAACCTTCATCATCGGCTCAAGCAACGCGCAGTCCGCCTTTTCAAGCGCTTCCTTGACCGCAAGGGAGCCCGCGATGTTAAACGCCATTTCAGAGGAATCGACCTCGTGGTACGAGCCGTCCAGCAGCGTCGCCCTGACGTCCACGACTTCGTAACCGCCGAGCTTGCCGCTCTTGAGCGCTTCCTGAATGCCCTTGTTCACGGCGGGTATGTATTCCTTCGGAATGACGCCGCCGACGATCTTGTCAACAAATTCGTAACCTTCGCCCGGCGCGCGCGGCGCGAGTTCGATCACAACATGGCCGTACTGGCCGTGGCCGCCGGTCTGGCGCACATAACGCGCTTCGGCCTTGACGGGTGCCTTGATGCTTTCCTTATAGGAAACCTGCGGGTTGCCGACGCGCGCTTCCACGTGAAACTCGCGAATCAGACGGTCGACAATGATTTCAAGATGCAGTTCGCCCATTCCCGCGATGATGGTTTGCCCGGTTTCCTGGTCCGTATAGGTGCGGAACGTCGGGTCTTCTTCGGCGAGCTTGATCAATGCGAGAGACATCTTCTCCTGGCCCGCTTTGGTCTTCGGCTCGATAGCGACCTGAATGACCGGGTCCGGGAATTCCATCGATTCAAGCAGAATCTGGTGATTCTCCGTGCAAAGCGTGTCGCCCGTTCCGGTTTCCTTCATGCCCACCAAAGCGACGATATCGCCGGAATGCGCCTCTTCGATCTCCGTGCGCCTGTCCGCGTGCATCATGAGGATTCGCCCGACGCGCTCGCGCTTGTTTTTGCTCACGTTATAGATATAGCTGCCGGATTTCATCGTGCCGCCATAGACGCGGATAAACGCCAGCTTACCGACGTATGGATCGGTCAGGATCTTAAACGCAAGCGCCGCAAACGGGCCGTCGTCGCGCGGTTCGACGATGATCTCCTTTTTTCCGTCCTTGCTGGTGCCTTTCGCCGGCGGGATGTCCAGCGGGCTCGGAAGATAGTCTACAATCGCGTTCAGCAGGGGCTGCACACCCTTGTTGCGATAGGACGAACCGCAGGTGACCGGTACGACCCGGCCGGCAAGCGTCGCCTTGCGAATGCACGGGATCAGTTCCTCCGCGGTAAACCATTCGCCTTCGAAATAACGCTCCATCAGATTTTCGTCTTCTTCGATAATCGTATCCAGAAGCTTGGCGCGCTGCTCCTTGGCAGTCTGCAGCATATCCGCCGGAATCTCTTCCTCGCGAATATCCGTGCCGTCGTCGTTGTAATAAACCTCCGCTTTCATCGACACGAGGTCGATAATCCCGCGGAAGTCCGCTTCGCTCCCGATCGGGAGCTGAACCGGAAGAGCGTTTGCTCCAAGACGGTCGTGCATCATGGTGACGACATGGTCAAAGTCCGCGCCCGTGATGTCCATCTTGTTGACATACGCGATACAGGGCACGCCGTATTTCATTGCCTGCCGCCATACGGTTTCCGACTGCGGTTCAACGCCGCCTTTCGCGCAGAAGACTGCTACCGCGCCGTCCAGCACGCGGAGGGAGCGCTCCACCTCGACGGTGAAATCTACGTGCCCCGGCGTGTCGATAATGTTGATGCGGTGCGCGCGCCAGTAGGCGGTCGTTGCGGCAGACGTAATCGTTATGCCGCGCTCCTGCTCCTGAATCATATAATCCATGGCGGCCGCGCCTTCGTGTACCTCGCCGATCTTGTGGATTTTGCCCGTATAGAACAGAATCCTCTCGGTCGTCGTGGTTTTGCCGGCGTCGATATGCGCCATGATTCCAATATTTCTGGTTTTTTCCAGTGCGGTATCTCTAGGCAAATTCGTTTCCCTTTTCTAGTCTCGTTTTTT
>CAYUUB010000378.1:0-2212 GCA_964447725.1 uncultured Oscillospiraceae bacterium | reverse complement strand
CGGGATGCTTGGTCTATAAGGACGGAAAGGAAATCGGCTATGTGACAAGCGGCACCATGATTCCACGCTACACGGTGGAAAACCAAGGCAGCCTGCTTGAAAAATTCACCGACCAGAAAGCGCTGCGCGCCATCGGACTGGCTCTGCTGGATTCGGACGTGCTGGCCGACGACGTGGTCGAGGTGGACATTCGCGGCAACCGGATTCCCGCCGTCGTGCCGAAGTTCCATATGCGCGGGGACGCGCCGCCGTATGCGCGGCCCATCGTCTGCGACGTGCCGGACGAACCCGAGGCGCAAGCGTCGGACGACCTGCATAGAAGCGCGGTGGCGCTCGTTCAAAAGGGCGTGCAAAATCACGTTTGGCGGCAGGATCAGTGCGTCAACCTGATCCCGTCGGAGATGACGGCTTCCCGCGCGGTACGCTTATTAAGCGCCAGCGACCCGTCCTTCCGGTATGCCGAACACAAGCAGATCGCTTCGTTTTACGATCACGACGTGTTCTACTATCAGGGCACGAAATTCATCGACGCCGTGGAGCGCGCGGTCGTTGCGGAACTGAAAAAATATTTCAACTGCACGGAGGTCGAAGCGCGCGTTATCAGCGGACAGATGTCCAACACGACCGTGTTTTCCGCGCTGATGGATTTTAAAAATCGGGTCGATCGCAAGCATACCCCCAAGCGCCTCGGTTACATCCTCAACAACCATATCATCAAGGGCGGGCACCTGAGCGCCCAGCCGATGGGCGCGCTGCACGACTACGTGGCGGTCGATCCCGAGACGGAGCGCCCGGCGGTGGTCAATTTCCCGGTATGCCCGGACAATGTGTTCAAGATCGACGTGGAGGAGACGAAAAAGGTCATCGAGCGGTACCGTCCGGAACTCATCATCTTCGGCAAATCCATGGTACTGCACAAGGAACCGGTGCGCGAGATTCGCGCGTTCGTGGACGGACAAAAGATTCCGACGACGATCATGTACGACATGGCGCATGTGCTCGGCCTCGTCGGGCCGCACTTCCAGAAGCCCTTTGAAGAGGGCGCGGAGATTGTCACCGGATCGACGCATAAAACGTTCTTCGGCCCGCAGCGCGGCGTGATCGCGGTCAACTACCAGGAAGACGAACTGAAATACGACCTCTGGAAGACGATCCAGACGCGTGCGTTCCCCGGCGCGGTGTCGAACCATCACCTCGGCACGCTCCTCGGGCTTTTGATGGCGGCGTACGAAATGAACGCGTTCGGCGACGAATACCAGAAAAACGTGATTCAAAACGCAAAGTCGTTTGCAAAGAGCCTCAAAGCCGCCGGGCTGGACGTTGCGGGCGACCCGGCGATCGATTATACGGAGACGCATCAGGTCGTCGTGCGCGTGGGCTACGGCATGGGGCCGGAGATCGCCGAGCGGCTGGAGGAGAACAACGTCGTCGTCAACTATCAGGCCACGCCGGAGGAGGAGGGCTTCACTGCCAGCGGCGCGCTGCGCATGGGCGTCTCCGAAATGACGCGCTTTGGGTTCGGCGAAACCGAATTCGGGCGGCTTGCAAACCTCATGGCGGACTGCATCCTGAAAGACAAGCCGATCGCGGACGAAATTGCGAAGCTGCGCGGGGATTATACGAAGCTGGGATATTGCTTCGACGACGCGGAGGTGAACGCCGCGCTGGACGAGCTTGCGGCGAAAAGCGGCATGTAAAGAAAGACAATGCGCCCGCCGGACGGAAACCGGCGGGCGCGAGACCGGGAAGGCAATGCTTTAATTTTATATTATCCCCGAAGCATTGAAAGCCACGAAAAAAGAAATTACAGTATAGACGGACACAAAAGAATAGCGAAACGACAGTTCCAGGGCGAAGCTGCTCGTAAAAGGAGGGTTGCTTTCGATGATTCCACAAAAAATGGATGCGCTTGTGAAGGGATCTCCGGGAAAAGGATTGAAACTCAGGCAGGTTAAAACACCAACGCCGGGCATCGGCGACGTACTCATCAAAATTCACAAAACCGCGATCTGCGGAACGGACGTACACATCTACAACTGGGACAGCTGGAGCCAAAAAACAATTCAACCGCCTATGACGATCGGCCACGAATACGTGGGCGAAATCGCGGCGCTCGGACCGGGCGTGGATGACTACCATGTCGGACAGATCGTCACCGGCGAAGGGCACATCGTCTGCGGGCACTGCCGCAACTGCCGCGCGGGCAACGGGC
>CAYUUB010000377.1:0-2231 GCA_964447725.1 uncultured Oscillospiraceae bacterium | reverse complement strand
TCGAGCTCGGC
Source organism: uncultured Oscillospiraceae bacterium (assembly GCA_964447725.1). GTDB lineage: Bacteria > Bacillota > Clostridia > Christensenellales > CAG-138 > UBA7703. The sequence continues at coordinate 2,220 of CAYUUB010000377.1, read as the reverse complement.
AAAACCGACGGCATCCTGACGCCGAACGAAATGATCCCCGGCGAGACCTATGAAAACAACGACCGCATCAAGGTTTACGTCCTCGAAGTCCGCAAGGACAGCAAGGGCCCGCAGGTGCTCGTGTCCCGCACGCACCCCGGCCTCGTGAAGCGCCTGTTTGAGCTGGAAGTGCCGGAGATTCAAAGCGGCGTCGTCCAGATCAAGTCCATCGCGCGCGAGGCGGGCTTCCGCACCAAGGTCGCCGTCCACTCGACCGACATGCAGGTGGACGCGGTCGGCGCATGCGTCGGCCAGCGCGGCGCGCGTGTGGAGCGCATCGTAAACGAGCTCCACAACGAAAAGATCGACATCATCGAATGGGATTCCGATTCGGCGGTGTATATCGCAAAGGCGCTGAGCCCGGCGAAGGTGCTCATGGTGTATATAAATGAAGAGGAAAAGGCCGCGAAGGTCGTCGTGCCGGATTCGCAGTTGTCGCTGGCGATCGGCAAGGAAGGCCAGAACGCGCGGCTTGCGGCGAAGCTGACCGGATGGAAGATCGATATCAAGAGCCAGACGCAGGCCGAAGAAATCATGGATTCCATCTATGAGGACGACTACCCCCCTGAAAGCGAGGAATAAACGTTGGCGAAGAAGATTCCGATGCGCATGTGCGTATCCTGCCGCGAAATGCGGCCGAAAAAGGAATTGACGAGAATCGTGCGCACGCCCGAAGGCGGGGTACTGATCGATCCGACGGGCCGCGCCAACGGACGCGGAGCATACCTGTGCCTGAAGACGGCGTGCCTCGACAAGGCTGTCAAGTCGCGCGCGCTGGAGAGGGCGCTCGGGGTCGAAATCCCGAAGGAAACCTACGATGCGCTCCGAAGGGACTGCCAAAATGCCGAAGCAGAGCAAGTTAACTAGCGCAATCGGCTTTGCGATGAAGGCCGGCCGGCTGAAATCCGGCAACTTTGCCGTCGAGAAGCTCGTCCGCGCGGGCAAGGCGCGGCTGGTCCTGATCGACGAAGCCGCGTCGGAGAACACGAAGGAGAGGTACCGCACGCTCTGCACGGCGCATCGTACGGAACAGATGGAAGTTTTTGAACTCGGAAGCTGGATCGGAAAACCGGGGCGCATGCTGGCGGCGGTGACCGACGAAGGCTTTGCAAATAGGATTAAACGCGCCTCGGCGGAAAACGAAACCGTACAAGGCGAATAACGCGGGGGTAACGACGTATATGGCAAAAGCGAAATTTCTGGTAACAGCAAAGGAAATGCAAAGCGGCACGCGGGAGTTGCTTGACCGGCTGACGCTGACACAGTCCGCCGTGGGTGAACTGCTTGTTTCGGTGCGCCATTCCGAAAGCGAAATGCTTGAAAAAGAGGAACAGGAGCGCAAGGCCCGCGAAGAACGCGAGCGTATGGAACGCCTGCGCGAAGTGCTGGAATCCGACGAGGACCTGGCCGTCCACATCGGCGGAAACGACGAGGACGAGCTGGAAGCCGCGGCGGCGCCGGCCGAAACGCCCGCGGCCGAAGAGCCGAAGCCGGAGCAGGAGCCGAAAAAGGAAGCGGAAAAGCCGAAGGACGAACCGGCCGAACAGCCGAAGAAGAAAGAACCCGCCAAAAAGCAGACGTCCGGCGGTTACGAAGCGCGGCCGATTACGCGGCGCGAAGACCGGCGCACTCCGCAGCAAACGTCCCGCGCACCCCGGCAGGACGGATATGCGCAAAGGCCGCAGCAGAGAAGCGGCGGCCCGTCGGGCACCTCGGCGGCAAGGCCGCAGAGCAAAACGGGCGCACCGCGCACGCAGCATGCCACCACAACAACAACGACAACGACCGGCCCGACCGCATCGGCATCCGGAAGCAAGGAGCGCGTAAGCAATTACGATCCCAAGAAGGGCACGTATACGCGTTCGTTCGACAACAATAACAATAGCAACAACAATGCGAGAAGAAAAAATAAGAAAGCGATTGCGCGTGATGCTGGACCCAGCGCGAGGAATTGGGACGAGGACGGACGCGTGGGCCGCCGCAAACCCAAGCGCGGCAACAAACAGCAACCTGCTCACAGGCCGGAACCCGTCGTGATCGAGAAAGCGGTGATCACTACGGAAACGATAACGGTTAAGGAACTCAGCGAAAAAATTGGAAAACCCGCGGCGGAAATCATCAAGCGCCTGTTTATGCTCGGCATCGTCACGACCATCAACCAGGAGATCGATTTCGACACGT
>CAYUUB010000376.1:0-2234 GCA_964447725.1 uncultured Oscillospiraceae bacterium | reverse complement strand
TATTCGATGGCAGGTTTCCAGCAATTCTTCGAGCTCTGTCGAGACCATCACGCAAGAAATGCCCTTGCGCGCCTCGTCCCAAATGATTTGAAAAATCTGCTGCTTTGCATTTACATCGATACCCCGCGAAGGTTCGTCCAGCAGGATTATCTGGGGTTCGGTATTCAGCCAGTTGCCGACGACTACTTTCTGCTGGTTGCCGCCCGAAAGGGACGACACAAAATAGCGCGGATCGGCAACCTTGATTTCTAAATCGCGAATCTGACGGGAAACGTACTGCTTTTCGATTTTCCTGTCGACGACGGTGCCTTTGCCCAGCCGATCCAGGGATGCATAGCAAAGATTGTCCGCTATGCTGCCGTTGAGATTCACCCCGATTCTCTTCCGGTCTTCCTGCGTCATTGCAACGCCGAGTTTGTTCATCTTTTCCGGGGTGGGATTTTCAATTTTTTTTCCGTTTAAGTAGACCGAACCGCTCTTTGCCCTTTGCGATCCAAATATGCAACTCAGCAGCTCCGTCCTGCCGACGCCGAGCATGCCCGCTATGCCAAGTATCTCCCCTTTGTGCAGTTCGAAATTGACGTTGGAAAATTTTCTGCCGTCCGACAGGTTTTCGACTTTCAGAACAACTTCGTCCGAATACTTGAGGTCGCTCGGCATGGATTTGATCTCCACAGCCCCGAACATCATTTTGATCAGCTCGCGGCGGTCGAGTTCGGCCATCTGCTTCGTCCCGATCAGTTTCCCGTCCCGCAAAACGGTGCAGGTGTCCGCAATGTTCCAAAGCTCCTGCAGCTTATGCGTTATATATAGGATAATGACATCCTTTTCTTTCAATTTCCGTATGATTCGAAACAGCGATTCGACTTCGCTTTGCGCAAGGGACGACGTCGGCTCATCAAGCTGCAGCACTTTCGGCTGAAGGCTCATTGCCTTCGCAATCTCGATCATCTGGCATTGCCAGGCCGACAGGTGATTGACCGTTTCGTCCGGGGAGATATCGATTTCCAGTTCGTCAAGGAGTTGCTTTGCCATTTTTCTGGCCAGCTTCCAGTTGACCGCAGGGCCTTTCATCGGAAGCCTGCCGATAAAAATATTCTCGGCGACGCTCATCCCGGGAATCAGGCTCAATTCCTGATATACCGTCGCAATCCCCATGGACTGGGCTTCCGACGGCCTTTTAAAGGCGATCTCCTTGTCGTCCAGCAGCATTTTGCCGGAGGTCGGCTGAACGGCGCCGGAGAAAATATTGATCAGCGTGGATTTTCCCGAACCGTTTTTCCCGATCAGCGCGTGGATTTTTCCGCTTTCAAACTGGACCGAAACGCGATCCAGCGCCAGCGTTCCCGGGTATTGCTTGGATATATTCTGGGTTTGTAGAACACTCATGCTTTCCTCCATGATCCCGAGTGGGCCCAGCGGACGCTCAACGGGGACCTTTCCCCGTTGAGCGTCTCGCTGCGCTGGAAAAATCGTCAGGATTTTGTATCGTTCAGTAACTTTTCGTAAGCGTCGATGGCTTCCGTATCGCCGCGCTGCAGGAGCGTTCCCGGTAAATAGGTGTTCTCGCCGGTCGGAGTATATTCGCCTTTGATATACTTGATCAGGATTTCCATCGTCTGATAGCCCATGCCGTATGCATCCTGCGCCGTTACTGCCTGCAGGATATTGTCGTCCGAGCGGAGCATTTCGATCTGCTGCTCGCCGCCGTCGATGCCAAAGACCGCGATCTGTCCGGCCTTGCCCGCGTTCTTGACCGCCATGACCGTACCGACCGTGCCGCCGTCATTGCAGGCGAAGATAACGTCGATATCAGGATTTGCCGTAATCATGTCGCCGGCCGCCTGAATCGCCATATCCTGAACCCAAGCTTCCGCTTCGGCCACAACTTCGACGTTCGGGTTCACAGCCTTGACCGCGTCGAGAAAACCATTTTCTCTCTGCGCGGCAGGCTCGGAGTACTGTGTTTTAAAAGTAATGATGCCGATCTTGGCTTCGCCGCCAAGTTCGTTCTTGATATACTCGGCCGCAGCTTCGCCGGAAGGACGGCCCAGCTCGGAATGGGAAGTGGTCACGCAGCCAACGACGAATTCCTTGTAGGTATCGTTCATCTCGCTGTTCAGCAGTGAAATCGGGATGCCGTAGTTGTCATAAACCTGCTTGATCGCTTCCACCGAAGTCGTCTCGCTGCACGGCATAATCGCAATACCGTCGACGTTCTGCGTCGCATAGGT
>CAYUUB010000375.1:0-2237 GCA_964447725.1 uncultured Oscillospiraceae bacterium | reverse complement strand
GCATCCTCTGCCAAAAACCGATCGAGATGTCTCTCGAGGGCGCGCGCGCTATCGTCGGCGCCGGCGAGCAGGCGGGCAAGAAGATCGCGGTCAACTCCAACATGCGCTGCGACCAGTCCATGCGCGCGCTGAAGTACCTGCTCGACACCAGGGAGCTCGGCGAACCGGTGATCGCGACCATCGAGATGCGCGCCATCCCGCACTGGCAGACGTTCCTGCGCGAGTACGACAAGCTCGAAATCTTCGGCATGGGCATCCATCACGTGGATTCGTTCCGTTTCCTTTTCGGCAATCCGGAGTGGATCACCTGCGTTTGCCGCACCGATCCGCGGAGTAAGTTCCCGCATGTCGACGGCATCACACAGTATACGTTCCAGTATAAGGACGGTATGATGGCCACCTCGCTGGACGATGTCTGGGCCTGGCCGGAGGAGCCCTGCGAAAAGGACATCTACATCAAGTGGCGCGTCGAAGGCACGGAGGGCATGGCGGAAGGCACGATCGGCTGGCCGAAATACCCGGAACGCGAGCCAAGCACGCTGCGCTTCACCAGCAAACGCTATCCGCACCGGTGGATCGAACCGAAATGGGACACCGTCTGGTTCCCGGACGCGTTCGAGGGCACTATGGCGGGCCTGCTGACCGCCGCCGAAAAGAACGAGGAGCCCGCCATTTCCGCGCGTGACAACGTTTACACCATCGCCTGCGTGGAAGCGTGCTACCGGTCCATCAAGGAGCGCCGTTCCGTCTCGCTGGACGAAATGTTGAAATAAACGCTGTTTAGAGAGCATATACTTTTAGATCAGTTTAAGGAGGAACCGATATGATCAACGTTGGTATTTTCACCGGATATTATCCTTTTAAGATGGACGAAGTCATCCGACGTATCAAGGCGAGCGATTTCAACTGCGTCCAGCTCGACATCTCGTTTAAGGACTTCGATGCGACCAAAGAGCCGCTCACCAAGGAAAAAGCGCACTGGGTCCGCGACGCGTTCCGCGACGCGAACCTGCCGATCATCGCCGTATCCGGCTACACGAACATCATCCATCCCGATCCCGACAAGCGCAAGGCGAATATCGACTATCTTAAAATGATGCTGAAATACGCCCGCGACCTCGGCTGCCCGTACGTGGCGAGCGAAACCGGCACCTGCAACCTGGAAAGCGACTGGGTCTGGCACGAAAACAATACGAAACCCGCCGTATTCGAAGAGACCGTCGGCATCATCAGGGATCTCGCCAAATATGCCGAGGACTGGGGCTCCACCTTTATTGTGGAAAACTACGTCAACAACATCATCGGTTCCGTCGAGCAGGTCGAAACCATGTTCAGAGAGGTTCACAGCCCGGCGCTCGGCCTTCTGTGCGACCCGACGAACTACTATGACGAACGGACGATCAAGGACGTCGACGGGACGCTTACGCACGTGTTCGACCGGCTCTCGCCCTTTATGAAGATTGCGCACGCAAAGGACATCGCGCTTGCCAGGGACACCGCGGAAAAACACGCGGACATCGACGCGGACGAGTCGCATACCTTCCGCGGCTCCGGCGCGGTCGAGCTGCCCGCGGCGGGACTCGGTATCCTCAATTACGATCTGTATGCCAAGCTCCTGAGCAAAGACCACCCGAACATTCCGCTCATTATCGAGCATCTGGATATGGACGACATCCCGCGCGCCAAAGGTTTCATCGACGATACGCTCAAGCGCGTCGGCGTATAAGGAGGGCTTCCATGTCCCGGTATCGGCTGGCAATCGACATGGGCGGCACGGACATCAAGACCGGCGTCGTGGACGACCAATTCCGCATCATCAAACGGCACGTGATTCCGACGGGACCGGAACGTCCCTTCGAGGTGGTCGTCGCCGACATGGCGCAGGCGGCAAAGGACGTCGCCGACATGTGCGGACTCACCTTTCAGGACTTTCCATGCGTCGGCGTCGGCGTTCCAAGCTGCATCAATCCGCACTCCGGCCTGCTCGTGTTCGCCAACAACACAAACTGGCGCAACGCGCCGCTGCGCGAGGAGCTGAGAAAACACATCCCGATCCCCGTCTATATCGGCAACGACGCGAACTGCGCCGTCGTCGGAGAGGCGATGGCGGGTGCGGCGCGCGGCAAAAAGGACGTGCTCATGATCACGCTCGGCACCGGACTCGGCGGCGGTCTGATCATGAACGGAAAGCTCTATCTTGGCGCGGACGGCATGGGCGTGGAACCCGGCCATACCGT
>CAYUUB010000374.1:0-2259 GCA_964447725.1 uncultured Oscillospiraceae bacterium | reverse complement strand
TGACCCGCTCGACGGCGGCGGAGCATGCGGCGCAGTGCATCCCTTCTATCAGATAAACCTCGTGCTTCATTTGCAGGACCCTTTCGCTGGATTCTTTTGTGTATGACCATTATATACCCAGTGGGGGTATTACGCAAGCCAAACGTCGTTGACCGGACAGGATGCTGCCGTTTGTTTTTGCACAGGTATCGTGAACGCCGTGAGCGATCGGTTAAAAAAGTTTGGAACACTATGTCATATTTCCGCGCGAAAACGGTCTATATTATAAGAGGAGGTAACGCAGATGCAGGAAGATGTGTTTGATCTGATGTATTGGAGGCTAGCGCTGTGGTTTTATTCGATGCGCCTGAAAATACGCCTGGCTTGGAATCGGTTCCTGAATCCGTTGAGATATGCAACGCTGCTCTATGCGATTCCTATGATGCTTGGAGCGAACCCACTGGATCAGGCGAAATTCGAACGCGCGCTGCTGCGTTTGCCGCTTGGCGGGCGGCGGCATATCCATGATTTGTGTGCAAAGGCATTGATTCCCGGTGCCGGCGATGAATTTTGCGAACAGCTTTTCGGGCATTATGTGTTTTATGCCTCTGCGATGGAAGGCGACCGGCCGAATGCGCCCGGCGGCAACGGATGGGCGCGCCATAAAATCAGCAGGCTCGATTTCTATAAAGGGATGGCGCAAACAGGCAAGTACGTGAATACGGAACTGAACAAGATTCCCTATGAGTATGGGCGGGCGATGACCCGAAAGCAGCGGCGGGAAGAGGAGAAATCGTGGCCAACGCGCGAGGAGTTTGTCCGCCGCACAAAAGAAAGGCACCCCGAATATCCGCCTGAATTCTGGGCGCCCCTCGATGAAGCGATGGAAAAGTACAAAGAAAAGAAGCCTAGTTTCCCGCGGCGGTCAAAACGACGCTCTCGTGATCCGCGTCCGGGATGCCGTTGACGCCGGAGACGGACTCGTGGAAATACACGCTGTAAACGGGCAGCGCGTCGTCGCCGTCCTGCACGGGCACGGACTGGATGGACGCGGCGACGAGGATGCCGTCGATCGAAACGGTGACCGGCTGTTTTTCGGAACTGCTCCCGCTGGAAAAGAACCCGCGCAGCGTCGCGTCGTCCCAGTCCAGCGCGGGCTGCATCTTTGCGTAGCCGCCGACGGAAACGCAGTTCATGTGGAGCTGGATGCCGGAATAGCAGCTCGTGACGGTGTAGCTTTCGCCGGCGACGAGCCGGGAAGCCACCTCGCTCCAGGGCATGAGCGAGCCGCGCGTGAGGACGAAGCCCGCGCTCCCGCTCTGGAAGACGGACGAAACCGTCTCCGCGGGGAAGAGCGCGCCCGGCGCGTAGAGCGCGGCCAGCGCGTCCGAATCGTCCACGCCGTTGACCAGCGCAAAGCGGCTCAGCGCGTCCGCGTCCGCCTGCTCCCAGAGCCCGTCGATCGCGCCCGTGACGTAGCCGAGGTCGCTCAGGCGCGTTTCGGCGCGGAGCACGTCGTCCGAACATTCGCCGAGCGAAAAGCCGACGCCCTCGGCGAGCGACGCGGGGACGAAAAGGAACGGCAGGGCGAGCGCCAGCGACGCGGCCAGCGCGCGCCTGACGAAACGGCCTGCATATGCTGAAATACGAACGATCGTCTTCATAACGCAGAAATTATAGCATAACCCGCGCAAAATTGCCATGCCGGGGAAAAACGGACGCGCGGCGGCGAGGATTGCCGGGACGCGCCGCATGTGGTACGATACAGATGCGGAGAGAACGAAACGAAACAAGGAGGCGATGGCGTATGCGTTGTTCCTGCCAGAACTGCGGGGCGTACATGGTGCAGGATGAAAAGGGGCTCGGCAGCCGCTGCATCTGCCCGGAATGTTTTACGACCTGCAACGCGTGCATGGGCACGCCGCAGCAGCCCGCGGACAAAGAGCGGCTCCGGGAAATGATGCTGGAGCGCGAAAAGTACGACGCGGAGCACGAAACGGACGACTGACGCTCCCCAAAAACGGTTCGACATGCGAAAAGCTTCCGTACGGTTTTGCAACGTTGCTGCAATGCTGTGCGGAAGCTTTATTGTGCCATTCGGCGTTTTTTGCGGCTGTTACGGGCTCGGCGTGTCCGTCGGCGCGGTTGTCGGGGCCGTCGTCGGGTCCGGCGTGTCCGTCGGCGCGGTTGTCGGCGTCGCGGTCGGTGCCACGGTCGGGGTCGGCGTCGGGTCGGGCGCCGCGGTCGGGGTTGCGGTCGGCGCTGTCGTCGGCGCGGTTG
>CAYUUB010000373.1:0-2287 GCA_964447725.1 uncultured Oscillospiraceae bacterium | reverse complement strand
GTTACTTGTGCGCAAGAAAGTTCGGAGAGCGCTTCTTGCAGCGCCCTCCGCATAAATGCAAGTTCCTTTGCTTACTTTCCTTTCAAGGAAAGTAAGTGACCTGCTCACTTTCGCTTTTTTGCGCGTTGTGGTATGATGCATGCGTACATAATCCGTGCAGGAATCAATTCGCCCGGTTTCGGGCGTTCTCTATGGAGGTAAACCCGTTATGCTGAAAAAAATCTTCGCGGTCTTCATCGCGCTGGGGCTGATCTTCGTGTTCGCCGCGTGCAAGCAGTTTGTCTCTGCGTCCGACGGCGACGCGTACTATTCGACCTACGGCGACGCAACCTATGGCGACGCGTACTATTCCACTTACGGCAACGCAACCTATGGCGACGCATACTACTCCACCTACGGCGACGCGGCGGACGATTCGGCCGGGATCGCCAACCCCGTGGTCGAAGTGACCGGCAGCGACGATTTCGCGCCGCTCGGCTTCACGATCTCCGTGCCGGACGACGTGGAGGACGCACGCTACAGCATCATTGCCGACACCGTCGCGCAGATCCAGTTCGCCTATGCCGACCGGGAGTACACCTACCGCGCGGCGAACACGTCCGACGACATTTCCGGCGTGTATGAAACGTTCGATCCCGAAACGGAGTCCATCGAGCTCGACGCGGTCGATTTCACCGTCGAGGTCGTGATTTCGTATATCGACGGCGGCACCGGCGGCGCGCTCGCGCGCTGGAGCTTCGTGGACGCGCAGTACACGCTCTACACGCCCGATCCGTCGAATTACGATTCCATGACGGACGCGGTGCTTCTGCTCGCCTACGCCGACCTGCCGTTCCCGGCGTGCGAGGGCTAATCTTCACTTCTCTTGAAAGAGACGTAAAACAAGAGAACTTACAGCAAGGGAGCATGGCGGTTTCGTCACGCTCCTTTTTTTGCGCCGGATCGTCGTGAACGGACTGCGCTTTGCTTTTCTAGCCCGGCTCGTCCGGCAGCGCTGCGTCGAGATCGACCAGAAGCCTGTCGAGCCGTTCGTCCGTAAACGCGTGCTGCTCGATCGGTGCCCGCCCGTCGTTTCGCCTGGCCCGCGCGAACGCGCCGACGCCGGTCGCGTTTGCCCGTTCCTTCGCTTTCTCCGCGTCCTTTCTTACCCAGTTTCGCACCGCCGCGCGCCAGTCCTTCATCGGCGAACTGCCGACGCACCAGCCCTTGGATTCGTAGAAATCGCAGAAGCGCTGTGCGTCGATTGTGTATCCGTTCTCCGTACAATAATCCGTAATCTCCCCAAGGGTGGGTTTGAGAGAGCGGCGCGGCCTGTCCGCGCAGGGCGCTTTAGCGCCCTCTCTCTCTTTTCCGTCAGGGAAAGAGAGAGCATTCTCTTTTTCTTTTTCCTTTGCATTCTCCTTTGCCTTTGTCTTCTCCTTTTCCTTTTCCTTCTCCTTGGTAGATTTCGTATGCGATCGTATACGGTCGTCGTCTTTCGTATACCGTTTTCTAACGTTCCTCCGGTTCGCCTCGCAGCGGGCGTCGTAGCTCTTTTTGTCCCGGTCGATCTGCGCGCGCATCGCCGGCCAGACGAAACGCGCGTTCCCATTTAGTTTCTGTTCCTCGCCCGTCCTGCTATAGCGCAGGCACGCCGTGAACAACCGCCCGCGTTCCGCGTCGTCGAGTTCCTCGATCGACTCAAGGTAGCTGTGATAAGCGGCAAAATATTCTCTGGCCATCGTGTATCCTTTCTCTCCCGAGCGGCCCGCATTCCGTTCGGCCATATCAAACGTTCGGGGCGTTCGCCGCCTCACGGCGACGTCGTTTTCCCCGTCTCTAAAATGATAACCCCAAAGCATGCGATTTTTTTATTATAATTACAGGAAATTTTTTATAAGAAAAAATGCAAAAAAAAGAACGCCGTTCGCGCTTAAAAACGATGTGATTCTAAAGAGGGTTTTATCGCTTTCCAACGAAATGCAAGTCCCTTTGCTTATTTTTCTTTTAAAAGTATGGTTCTTTTGTCTTCCTTTTCTTAAAAGAAAAGGAAGACAAAAACACGGACGGGGAAACCCCCGTCCGCGTTTTTTCTTGCGTTTTGTTTTTTACTCCGGCTTCGGAGCGCCCACCGGGCAAACATTGGCGCAGTTGCCGCAGTCGATGCACGCGTCCGCGTCGATCACGTATTTGTCGTCCCCTTCGCTGATCGCTTCAACGGGGCACTCGGCAGCGCAAGCGCCGCAGCTGATGCATTCGTCGGAAATCTTATATGCCATGATGCGTTCCTCCGTATCAAAATTTCTCT
>CAYUUB010000372.1:0-2298 GCA_964447725.1 uncultured Oscillospiraceae bacterium | reverse complement strand
CGGTTGGAAGGTACCGTGACCATAAGCGGCGCGAAAAACGCCGCTGTTGCCATTATACCGGCGGCGGTTCTTGCGGGCGAAACCTGCATTTTGGAAAACCTGCCGCACATACAGGACGTCCAGAGCCTCAAGGAGATTCTCGAGGAACTGGGCGTTTCCGTCGAATACACCGACGGCGACTGTATGCAGATCGATTCGCGCACGCTCAGGACGACCAAGGCGCTCAGCGAGGCGGTCAGCAGCATGCGCGCGTCCTATTACCTTCTGGGGGCGCTGCTTGCGCGCTACGGCGAAGCGGAGGTCGCGCTGCCGGGCGGCTGCGTGATCGGCGCGCGTCCGATCGACCAGCATATAAAAGGTATGCGCGCGCTCGGCGCGACGGTCGAATGCGATGTGGAGCAAAACATCGTCCGCGCATACGCCGACAAGCTTGTTGGAGCAGAAATCTATTTTGATGTGGTCAGCGTCGGCGCGACCATTAACGTTATGCTCGCGGCGTGCATGGCCGAAGGCGTGACGGTGCTGAGCAATGTTGCAAAGGAGCCGCACGTTGTCGACGTGGCGAATTTTCTGAATATGATGGGTGCGACCGTAAAGGGCGCGGGCACGGACGTGATCCGTATTACCGGCCGCCCGAAGCTGCACGGCTGCGGCTATGCGATCATTCCCGACCAGATCGAAACCGGAACGTTTATGATTGCCGCCGCCGCGACGATGGGCGACGTCGTAATCAAAAACGTCATTCCGACGCATATGGAGGCGGTTTCGGCAAAGCTGATGGAAAGCGGCGCGCGCGTGATTGAGGGCGACGACGGCCGCGACTTTTACATCCGCGTCGTCATGAACGACCGTCCCCGCGCGATCAACGTCAAGACGCTGCCGTATCCGGGATTCCCGACCGACTTGCAGCAGCCGATCATGGCATACCTCTGCGCGTCGAACGGGATTTCCACGATCAACGAAACGATTTTTGAAAACCGTTTTAACCATGTCCGCGAGCTGCGGCGCATGGGCGCTTCCATCAGCGTAAAGGACAGCTACGCAAAGGTAAAGGGGATTCCTTCGCTGCGCGGAGCGGATATCAACGCGAGCGACCTGCGTGCCGGCGCGTCGCTGATGGTTGCCGGCTTAGCGGCAAGAGGCACGACGAACGTTCATAATATTGAATTCATCGACCGCGGATATGAATATATCGACGCAAAGCTGAACGCACTTGGCGCCGAGGTTACTCGCAAGGAAAAATAAAGGCGGTATGCCCTGGGCTCCAAAGCCGCCGGAGCAATCAACTAAAAGGCAACTCGGAGAACCGCTCGCATGTGCGAGTGGCTACTTTTTTCCCTCGACTTGTCATAAAAAGAGAATACGTGTATGATGAAACAGAAATTGTAAGTTCCGAGGTATTGATATGACAATCTGGATAGCGATGCTGCTTGGGCTCGTGCAGGGGTTATGCGAGTTTTTACCGGTGAGCAGCAGCGGGCATCTTCTTTTGCTGCAGAATATGTTCGGCGTAACGGAGGGGGCCATGTTTTTTACCGTTATGCTGCATCTTGCGACGCTGGTTGCGGTCTGCATCGTCTATTGGGAACTCTTGCTCAAGCTGTTACGCCATCCGATTAACAAGACGGTCGGGCTTTTGATTCTTGCCACCGTCCCGGCGGTCGTTATTGCGCTCCTGTTCAGCAAGGTGGCGCCGCTCGCCGCGTTTGCCGAAAAGGCCGAGCAGGGGAAATACCTTGGGTATTGTTTTTTGCTGACGTCCGTGCTGCTGACGATCAGCGACCGGGTCCGGCCGACAAGGATCGACAAGGAAGGCAATAAACGCCCGTATCGCGGACGCAAGATGAGGAGAATGCGGGTTTCCGACGCATTGATTATCGGAAGCATGCAGGGTGTCGCGATCCTTCCGGGCGTTTCGCGCTCCGGCAGCACGATTTCGGGCGCGTTGTTTTGCGGGTTGTCCCGAAAGACGGCGGCCGACTTTTCGTTCCTGATGTCGATTCCGGCGATTCTCGGCGGAGCGATCCTGGAGATTCCGGATGCGATCAGCGGGGCCGGAACGGGGGGCGTACACTGGACTTGCGTTGTCGCGGGCATGCTGGTTGCCGGTATGACGGGATATTTCGCGATCCGGATCATGCTCGCCGCGATCAAGAAGAAAAAACTCTGGGGGTTTGCCATCTATACGGCGGTGCTCGGCGCGCTGGTGCTTGTGGACCAGTTTGCGACACATATTTTCTTCTAGGTCATATCGAAGAAGCTTGTATCAAACAAAAATGCGTGGAGCCATCCACGCAT
>CAYUUB010000371.1:0-2300 GCA_964447725.1 uncultured Oscillospiraceae bacterium | reverse complement strand
ATCTCCAGAATCGGATGATTCGTCACCCTTCGCACCGTCTGACCACCGCCTTTTCGAAAACTGAGTATACATGATTTTACCGTAATTTTACGTGTAAAACAGCCCTTTACAGCCAATTCGGGGCAAACATACACAAATGTGCAGCAATTATTATATACATTCGATCTTTGGGTAGTTTAGAATATATTTGGAAGACGGAAAACGTCTCAAACAACTTTTTTAAGGAGGGACCCATCGTGAAAAAAACACTTGCTTTGCTGTTTGCCTTAGTCATGGTGCTCACGCTGTTCGCTTGCTCCGCGCAGGAGACAACGGAAACGACCGAAACCGCTGAAGAAGCGACCGAAGAAGTCGCGGAAGCCACGGCAGAACCTACCGAAGAGCCCGCCGCAACGGAGGAGCCCGCAGCCGAAGAGCCTGCCGCCGCCGAAGGCGTGCAGCGCATCATCGTCTGGAACAACGCCATCGACGGCCTGACCGCCAGCGAACAGCCCCGCACGACCGACGACATGCGTTCGGCCTATTCCATTCAGGAAGTCTATGACAAATGCGGCATTGAGGGCAGTGAAGACGTCGACGTTCAGGTGATCGGCTCCGACGGTTATGTCGGCGAAGAAGCCCTGAGCGACATTCTCCAGAAGTACCTGACGCTGGAAGGCGAAAATGCACCGATCGTCGTCGGCGAGACGCAGGACCCCGACTGGGCGGTCTGGGAAGTTGCCTACCTCAACTTCGGAACAGACGCGATCATGACCTCCTACAAGGACAAGATCAGCGTACAGGACGTGTTTGACGCGGTCGGCATGGCCGAAGCGGACAGTTACGACTTCATCTGCACCGACGAGTACACCTTCAACGTAGCCGCCGAAGATATCGGCGATTGCTACATCTCCTGGGTCGAAGACCGCGTGGATGCGGAAGTCCCGGGCATCGGCGACTACACGCTCTACAACATCCTTTACATCCAGCCCGGTGCGTAACCTTTTCCAACGATTCGCTTGAATCTGAAGGCTGGCGCGATCCTGTCGCGCCAGCCATTCAAAATTATACGCCTAAATTCCCATTTTTTACTTTGCGGCCCGCAAGCGCCGCTTTCGGCCAGCATCGTTGCACGAACGTGCACACACCTGCTTTGCATATAACGATCCGCCCGCATATGCGGCGGCGGAGTTTTCATACGAACCGGCAACACTCAAGATTTACGAATCTACTCTATTGGTATCGGAGGAATCATTATGGCACTGGAAAAAGAACGGCTCAAAGGGCTTTACCGCGATATGTACCTGATCCGCAACTTTGAGGACGTCATCAAGGAATACGCGGCGAACGGGACGATCCCCGGTTTCGTGCACCTCTCCACCGGGCAGGAAGCCTGTCAGGCCGGCGTGGTGCGCGCGCTAAGGACCACGGATTATAAGTATCCCGACCATCGCGGGCACGGGGCGATCCTTTTATGCGGCACCGACCCGAAATACGTCATGGCGGAGATCTTCGGCAAGGCCACCGGCGTCAACGGCGGGCGCGGCGGCTCCATGCACGTCCACGACTGGACCTGCCACAACCACGGCTTCAACGGAATCCAGGGTTCGACGGTCGTCACCGCGCTCGGCACGGCGTTCGCCGCCAAATATCGCCACACGGACGACGTCTCCGCCGTATTCATGGGCGACGGCACGCTCGGCGAAGGCACCTGTCACGAGAGCATGAACATGGCCGCAACCTGGAAACTGCCGGTGATCTACTGCCTCATCAATAACGGTTACGCCATCTCCACGCCGTGCAGCGTCGCGCATCCGCAAAAGGAACTCCGCCAGTGGGCGGACGGATACGGCGTTCCGTCCTGGCGCGTGGACGGCAACGACGTCGAAGCCGTCGTCGAAACCATGGAACAGGCGGTCGGCATTGCGCGCAGCGGCGGCGGGCCGTCGCTGATCGAGTTCGTCACCTACCGCTGGCAGGGGCATTTTGCGGGCGACCCCGCGTCCTACCGGCCGGAAGAGGAGCTCGAATACTGGAAAAAACGCGACCCCGTGCTGCTCGCGCGGAACGTGCTGAAGCAGCGCGAAGGCGTTCCCGAAGAGGAGCTCAAGGCGATCGAAGGCGACGTGAACGCGCAGATACAGGACATGCTGCGCTTCTCGCTTGAAAGCCCGGTTCCGGACGTTTCCGAGGCGAGCACGCACGTATACGAGGGATTCCCAGTGGAGGTAGAACGATGAGCCGCAAACTGACTTACACAAAGGCAATCAACGAAGCCATGATTCAGGAGATGGAGCGGGACGATTCCGTCTTCGTGCTCG
>CAYUUB010000370.1:0-2342 GCA_964447725.1 uncultured Oscillospiraceae bacterium | reverse complement strand
TAAGTTCTTTTGCATACTTTTCTTTTAGGAAAAGCATGAGCCGAACCCTTTTGCTCCTTTTCATCGGAAAAGAAGATGTAAGTTCTTTTGCATACTTTTCTTTTAGGAAAAGCATGAGCCGAACCCTTTTGCTTCTTTTCATCAGAAAAGAAGATGTAAGTTCTTTTGCATACTTTTCTTTTTAAGAAAAGTATGAAGTCCTTTTGGTTCTTTTCCTTCAGGAAAAGAATATGAAAGATTTATGAAGGAAGTGCAGAACACATGATAGCGGAAATCGTCTCCGTCGGAACGGAACTCCTCATGGGCCAGGTCGTCAACACCGACGCGCAGTTTATCGCGCAGCGCCTCGCGCCGCTCGGTTTTCAGGTTTACTACCACACGACGGTCGGCGACAACGCCAAGCGTCTGACCGCCGTGGTCCACCAGGCGGTGGAACGCTCGGACGTGGTCGTGTTTACGGGCGGGCTCGGGCCCACCGACGACGACCTGACCAAGGAAACCGTCGCCGCCGCGCTCGGGCTTACGGTGGAGCCCGTTCCCGAAGAGGTCGCGCGCATCAAAAAATACTTTGACGAACGCGGCTACGCCATGGCGCCGAACAACTATAAGCAGGCGAGCTTCCCGAAGGGCGCCGTCATCCTGAAAAACGACTTCGGCACCGCGCCGGGTTGCATCATGAGCGCCGCGGACAAGACGGCGATTTTGCTGCCCGGGCCGCCGCGGGAGCTCTTCCCCATGTTTTTGAACCAGGTCATGCCGCACCTCGAACGCATGAGCGGCAACAAGCTCTACTCGCGCGAGCTGCGCATCTTCGGCATGGGCGAATCGAGCGTCACCTACCAGATCCGCGATATCATCGAAACCCAGACGAACCCGACGGTCGCGCCGTACGTCAAAACCGGCGAAGTCACGCTCCGCGTTACCGCGCTGTGCAAAAGCGAGGACGAAGGCGCGGCGCTGGCGCAGCCGATGATCGACGAAATCGTCTCGCGCCTCGGCGACATCGTGTATTCCACCATGGGCGAATCCCTGCCGCAAACGTGCGCACGCATGCTCACGGACGACCAGATGACGCTCGCCGTCGCGGAAAGCTGCACGGGCGGGCTGGTCACAAGCCAGCTCGTCGATATCCCCGGCTGCTCGAAATTTCTCAGGGAGGGCTGCGTCACCTATTCCGACGCTTCCAAGGCAAACCGCCTCGGCGTGAGCGAAGCCACGCTGAAAACGTTCGGCGCGGTCAGCGAGGAATGCGCCCGCGAAATGGCGGAAGGGCTCCTGAAAACCTCCGGCGCGGACTATGCGCTGGCGACGACCGGCTTTGCCGGGCCGGACGGCGGGACGGAGGAATCGCCCGTCGGGACGGTGTTCGTGTCCCTTGCGCACAACGGAAAAACGCAGGTCAAACGCCTGAACCTGCACGGCGAACGCGCGCGCGTCCGCGAGGTCGCGTCGCTGCACGCGCTCGACCTGCTGCGCCGCAGCCTCAGCGAATAAAGCGCTGTACTTGACCCGCGTTGCCATGCTATAATGGTTCGTGTGGATGCGACCATTTGTTTCCATCTTGGCAAAACGCCCGTCGCATCCCGCATGAAACCGTACAAATAAGCAATATAGATGCAAAAAGACTGAACAGACGAAAGGATTACAGTGATGGTCGAAAAAGAAAAAGCATTGGAGATCGCCCTCAGTCAGATTGAAAAGCAGTTCGGCAAGGGCGCGATTATGAAGCTCGGCGACGCGGGCGCGCGCGTCGCCGTCTCCACCATATCGACCGGCTGCCTGCCGCTCGACTACGCGCTCGGCGTCGGCGGCATTCCGCGCGGCAGGGTCGTCGAGATCTACGGGCCGGAATCCTCCGGCAAGACCACCATCGCGCTGCATATCGTAGCCGAAGCGCAGAAGGCCGGCGGCACCGCCGCGTTTATCGACGCGGAGCACGCGCTCGACCCGATCTATGCCGAGGCGCTCGGCGTAAGGGTCGACGATCTGTACGTTTCCCAGCCGGACACCGGCGAGCAGGCGCTCGAAATCACGGAAGCGCTGGTCCGCAGCGGCGCCATCGACGTCGTGGTCGTGGACTCCGTCGCGGCGCTCGTGCCCAAGGCGGAGATCGAAGGCGACATGGGCGACGCGCACGTCGGGCTCCAGGCGCGGCTGATGAGCCAGGCGCTCAGGAAGCTCACCGGCGCGATCAACAAGTCCAACACGGTCGTCATCTTCATCAACCAGCTGCGCGAAAAGGTCGGCGTCATGTTCGGCAACCCCGAAACCACGACCGGCGGCAAGGCGCTCAAGTTCTACGCCTCGATCCGGCTGGACGTGCGGCGCATCGACGCGCTGAA
>CAYUUB010000369.1:0-2353 GCA_964447725.1 uncultured Oscillospiraceae bacterium | reverse complement strand
AATCGCTGCACAGTCAACCTTTACGGTATTTAACGCGGCGCTGAAAGCGGGCGGCGTGCCCCGGGGGAGCCTTTTTGTCGCCAGCAAGGTCTGGAGCGACGATCGCGGCTTCGAAAAGACGATCGCCGCGTGCAAAGCGTCGCTGAAGCGGCTCGATATGGAGTATCTCGACCTATACCTCGTCCACTGGCCTTTTTCGCCGAAACAGGACGACGCCTGGCGAGAGAAGAACCGCGATACGTGGCGCGCGATGGAGACGCTCTATCGCGACGGGCTCGTCCGCGCGATCGGCATGAGCAACTTTCTGCCGCACCATTTGCAGCCGCTTCTGGAGGACGCGGACGTGTTGCCCATGGTCGACCAGATCGAACTCCATCCCGGCCAGCGGCAGACGCGGACGCTTGAATTCTGCCGCGCAAACGGCATCCTTGCGGAAGCTTGGGGCCCGCTCGGCCACCAGAAGCTGGTGCTCAACGACGACCTGCGCGCCGTCGGGGAACGCTACGGCAAGAGCGCCGCGCAGGTCTGCATCCGCTGGTGTATCCAGCTCGGCGTGGTGCCGCTGCCGAAATCGAGACGGCCCGCGCGCATCGCCCAGAATGCGGACGTGTTCGATTTTACGCTGTCCGACGGCGACATGAAGCTGATCGACGAACTCCCGTATCTCGGCGGCTCCGGACTCGACCCGGACACCGTTCGCTTTCCTTGACCTGCTTTTCTTGAAAGAGAAGCAGGCAAAAGAACGTTCGGGCCGTGGAAAGCGAAACTGAAATAGAGAAGTGCTCTTTTCAAACGGAAAAGAGACAAAAAAAGATTTTACCGTAAAAGAACAATTCTTTTGTCTTCCTTTTCTTTTAAGAAAAGGAAGGAAAGAAAGGAGCGACCCCATGCAGACAAGCGACCGGGACGCGACGATCCGCCAGATCCGCAGGGACGTGTTTCTCTCGGCGTGGTCGGCGGGCGCGGGGCATCTCGCCTCGGCGTATTCCGTCGTGGAAATCCTATACGCCCTGTATTTTATGGACGTGCTGCGCTACCGCCCGCAGGAGCCGGACTGGCCGGAGCGCGACCGGTTCGTGCTCAGCAAAGGGCACGCGTCGCTCGCATATTACAGCGTCTTGAGCCTAGCCGGGTATTTCGGCCGGGAGTTGCTATACACGTTCGCGCAGCCGGGTTCGCGCCTCGGCGGCGAGCCGAACATGCTGGAGCTTCCCGGCGTGGAGGCAACGACCGGTTCGCTTGGGCACGGGCTTTCGTACGCCGCGGGAACGGCGCTTTCCCAGCGGCTCGACGACGACGGCGCGAAAACGTTCGTTTTGCTTGGCGACGGCGAGTGCGAGGAAGGCTCGACCTGGGAGGCCGCGATGATCGCGGCGAAGCTCGGCTTAAACAACCTCACCGCGATTCTGGACTGCAATTGCCTGCAAAAGCTCGGAACGGTCGCGAACATTGCCGGCATCGACGACTGGCCCGCGCGCTGGAAGGCGTTCGGCTGGGACGTGTTCGAAGCCGACGGGCACGACCCGGACGCGGTTGCGGACGCGCTGAAGGCGAAGCCGAACGAAGCGCCGCGCATCCTGATCGCGCACACGGTGAAAGGCAAGGGCGTTTCCATCATGGAAAACAGGGTCGACTGGCATTACCGCCTGCCGAACCCGAAACAGCTCAAAAAGTTTATGGAACAGCTTGATATCAGCGAGGAGGAGCTTAGAGCATGCAGACAGCATTCCTGACCGCTATTTCCGAACTGGCCGCCGCGGACAAAAACGTTCTGTTCATGACGGCGGACAACGGAACGGACTACGACGTTCTGTTTTCACGGAATTATCCGGAGCAGTATTTCAACCTCGGCATCGCGGAAAACAACCTCGTCGGCATGGCGGCGGGTTGCGCGAGCTGCGGCAAGGTGCCGTTCGTGATGAGCGGGTCGGCGTTTCTTGCCTACCGCAGTTGCGAGCAGATCCGGGACGACGTGTGCCTGCAGAACCGCAACGTCAAACTCGTCGGTTTCGGCGCGGGGTTCTCGATTGCGCGGCTGGGCCCTACGCACCATGCGACCGAGGACGTCGGCGTGCTCTGTGCGATGCCGAAGCTGACCGTCCTGTCCCCGGCGACGCCGAAGGAAACGGCGCTGGCGGTGCGGGCGGCGTACGAAATCGACGGCCCGGTGTACATCCGCATGGAGATGAACGGCGAGCCGGAGTTTGAAACCGAACCGGCGTTTGCCCTCGGCGAGCCGATCGTGCTTGCGGACGGATGCGACGCGACGATCTATACCACCGGCAGCATCTGGAAAGAGGCGCTGGCGGCGCGCGAACGCCTGCGCGCGCGCGGCTGCTCGCTGCGCGTTGTG
>CAYUUB010000368.1:0-2355 GCA_964447725.1 uncultured Oscillospiraceae bacterium | reverse complement strand
GGCAACAGCCGGAAAATCCTGCTTTCCGAAGTTGCCGGACGCAGCGCGATTCTGGAAAAGGTCCGCGCGTTTTACCCGGAGATCAGAAAAGACTCGCCCGAGGCCGCCCGCATCATCGACATGGTCAAGCAGATGGAGCATCAGGGGTTCCAGTACGAAGGCGCGGAGGCGTCCTTTGAGCTGGAGGTGCGAAAGTTGCTTGGCACGCGAACGGAATTCTTCGAATTGCTGATGCTGAACGTGACGGACGAGCAGGCGCTCGGCGGCGAAAAGAAACCGTCCTGCGCGACGATCAAGGTGCTCGTCGGCGGCCAGCCGGAGATCACGGCCGCGGAAGGCAACGGCCCGGTCAACGCAATCGACATCGCGCTGAGAAAAGCGCTGGAGGTATTCTATCCCGAGGTCGGCGAGATCCGGCTGACGGACTACAAGGTACGCGTGCTGGACTCGGAGTCGGCGACCGCCGCGAAGGTGCGCGTGCTCATTGAATCCACCGACGGGCACGAATACTGGGCGAGCGTCGGCGTCGCGGTCGACGTTATCCAGGCGAGCTGCCGGGCGCTGATGGACTCCATTGAATACAAGCTGCACAGGTCGCACGCCGTGCCGAAAACGGCGGCGAGCGCGGCGAACGCATAACAAAAAGACACACGCAAACATCCCGAAAAAGGAGGCTTATGCGATGAAACTCACAGGAGCGCAGATCCTGATCGAATGTCTGGCTGAACAGCACGTCGACACCGTCTTTGGTTATCCCGGCGGCGCGGTGCTGAACATCTACGACGAACTTTATAAAAACAGGGACAGAATCACCCATATCCTCACGGCCCACGAACAGGGCGCGGCGCACGCCGCCGACGGGTACGCGCGCGCAACCGGCAAAACCGGCGTCGCCATCGCAACATCCGGCCCGGGCGCGACGAACCTTGTCACGGGCATCGCAACGGCGTATCTCGACTCGGTGCCGGTCGTGTTTATCACGGGCAACGTCAACGTCGACCTGATCGGCAAGGACAGCTTTCAGGAAGCGGACATCACCGGCATCACGACGCCGATCACCAAAAACAACTACATCGTCAAGGACGTTGCCGCGCTGGCGGACATCCTGCGCGAGGCGTTCGCCATCGCAAGGGAAGGCCGGCCCGGCCCGGTGCTTGTGGACATCCCCAAAAATGTGACCGCCGACCTTGCGGAATTTGCGCCTGCGTCGGACGAAACAAAGAAGGCGCATACCGTAAAGCCGCTCAAGAAGAGCGCGGCGCAGACGAAAGAACTGCAAGACCTCGCCGGAATGATCCGCGAATCGGACAAAATCTTTCTGCTTTGCGGTGGCGGCGCGTTGAAATCCGGCGCGTCGGAGGAAGTTCTCGCGCTTGCGGAAAAGCTGCGCGCCCCGGTCGGCACGACGTTGATGGGCGTCGGCGCGTTTCCGTCCACGCATCCGAACTTCACCGGGCTCGTCGGCATGCACGGCACAAGGGCGTCCAATAACGGAATATCGAACGCCGATTTATTTATTGCGCTCGGCAGCCGGTTCAACGACCGCGTGACGGGCAACGCAAGCAAATTCTGCAAAAAAACGCAGATCGTGCAGATCGACATCGACGCGGCGGAGATCAATAAAAACGTCCGCACGTCGCACGCGATCCGCGGCGACGTCAAAACTGTGCTGGACGAGCTCCTGCAAACGCTCGACCTCCCCGAAGAGAGCATGGAGGCGCGGGAGCAATGGCTCAGGGAGATACAGAGCCTGAAGATACAGGAAAACGGGAACGTATCCCGCGAGTTCAGCCCGAAGGCGATCATGAACGCAATCTATGCGCATTCGCCGAAGGACACGATTATCGTGACCGATGTTGGGCAGCACCAGCTCTGGGCGGCGCGATACTATCGATACGACACGCCGAACACGTTTCTTTCGTCCGGCGGGTTCGGGACCATGGGTTACGGCGCGGGCGCGGCGATCGGCGCGAAGGCAGGCAGGCCGGACCGGCGCGTGATCCTGATTACCGGCGACGGAAGCTTCCGCATGAACTGCAACGAGCTTGCGACCATCGAACATTATGGGCTTCCCGTGATCACGGTCGTCATGAACAACGGCGTGCTCGGCATGGTCCGCCAGTGGCAAACGGTGTTTTACGGCAAGCGGTATTCCCAGACGAACCTCGACCGCGGGCCGGATTTTGCAAAGCTTGCGGACGCGTACGGGATTCGGGGCGATGTCGTTTGCTCGCTGGAAGCGTTCGAATCGGCGCTGGAAAAAGCGATTTCGACCGATACGGCAGCGGTGATCGACTGCCGCATCGGCTGCGACGAAACGGTGACGCCGATGGTCGCGCCGGGCAAGCCGATCAC
>CAYUUB010000367.1:0-2376 GCA_964447725.1 uncultured Oscillospiraceae bacterium | reverse complement strand
ATGGCGATTTCGCAGCTGCGGCCGTCGTATTACTACACGCTGCAGCAATACAACGCCGCGCTTAAGCAGCGCAACGCGCTGCTTAAGGACCCGAACGGGCTCGATTACGATGCGCTGGAAGCTTGGGACGAGCAGTTGTCCGTGCTGGGCGCGTCCATCGTTATTTCCCGTGCGGAGCTCATCGAGCGTCTGGGCGCGATTGCGTCCAGCCAGCACGAGACGCTTTCGGACGGTATGGAGACGCTCGACGTGGCATACGAGCCGAACGTCAAACCGGACGAAAAAACCAGTCTGACGAGCGCGCTGCGCCTTGCGCTGGCGGATACCGCCGAGCGGGACATGTACCGGGGCAGCACTTCGGTCGGCCCGCACAGGGACGACATGAAGCTTGCGATCAATGCAACGGACGTGCGCGTCTACGGTTCGCAGGGGCAGCAGCGCACCACTGTGCTGAGCCTCAAGCTCGCGCAACTGGAGATTTTACGCGCGGAAAAGGGCGACGCGCCCGTGCTGCTGCTGGACGACGTGTTTTCCGAGCTGGACCGCAGCCGGCAGAAGATGCTTCTGGTTGCCGCGCAGGATTGCCAGACGTTTTTGACCTGCACGCACCTCGAAGAGGTTGCGGCGGCGGGCGTTGAGCAAATGCAGGTTTATCAGGTGGCCGACCGCAGGGTGGTCGAGCTTTGAGGCGGCCACAACGGAGGGGGGAAAAGCACCATGCTGCTGCATATCGGCGCGGACGTAAGCATTCCGCTGGACAGGATCCTGCTTGTGCTCAACACGCGCGGCATGATGCCGACGACGAAAGCGTATATCGATAAAGCGCGCCGGGAGAGGCGCTTTACCCCCTGCGCGGGCAAAGCCAAGTCCTATGTCGTTTTGCGTGAGCGCGGGCGGGAAGTGGTCTATGCTTCGCACATTGCCAGCAGCACGCTGGAAAAACGCTGGAAGAGCGAGGTTGGCCGCGAATACCTGAACGAAGTCGCCGTTCTGACGATTTCGGACGCGGAATAGCGTCCTTGACTGCGATAAAACGGATGCAAGCCGGCGAATAAAGCCGTGCAGGCAGGCCGTATCATACGATTGACTAGAGAGAGGGAACAATATGGAACAGGAAAACAACCAGGCGTACGGTGCGTCGCAAATCCAGGTGCTCGAAGGGCTGGAAGCCGTCCGGCGCAGACCGGGCATGTATATCGGTTCGACCGACGCGCGCGGACTGCATCACCTTGTGGCCGAGGTCGTCGACAACTCGATCGACGAGGCGCTGGCGGGATACTGCACGCATATCGAAGTTTTTATCCATCCGGACAACTCGGTGTCCGTTGCCGACAACGGTCGGGGGATTCCGGTGGGCCTGCATGAAAAAACGGGCAAAAACGCGCTGACCGTCGCGCTGACCATGCTGCATGCCGGCGGCAAGTTCGGCGGCGGCGGGTACAAGGTTTCCGGCGGCCTGCACGGCGTCGGCGTGAGCTGCGTCAACGCGCTGAGCCAGACGCTGCGCGCGGAGGTGCACCGCGACGGCCACGTATACGCGCAGGAGTTCATGCGCGGAGAACCGCTGAACGACGTGCATATCGAGCGCGACATCGCGGAGGACGACACGGGTACGGTAATCACGTTTTCGCCGGACGATACGATTTTCGACAGCGTGAATTTCAATTTCGACACCCTGAGCAGCCGGTTTCGCGAAATGGCGTTTTTAAACGCGGGCATCCGCATTACGATTACGGACGAGCGCGACACGCCCGCGCACGTCAAGTCGTTTTGTTATGAAGGCGGCATCGTGTCGTTCGTGCAGTATCTCAACAAGAACAAAGAGCGGCTGCATCCCGACCCGATCTATTTTACCGCCAAACGCGTGGAAGACGGCGCCGAGACGGGCTCCGTCGAAATTGCAATGCAGTACAACGACGGTTACAACGAAAACATCTTTACGTTCGCCAACAATATCAACACCATCGAAGGCGGGTCTCATCTGGTCGGGTTTAAATCGGCGCTGACGCGCGTTGTAAACGACTACGCAAAGAAAAACGGGATTCTCAAGCCCAGCGAATCGTCGCTTTCCGGCGAGGATATCCGCGAGGGTCTGACAGCGGTCATTTCGGTCAAGCTCGTCGAGCCGCAGTTTGAAGGGCAGACAAAAACCAAGCTTGGAAACGCGGACATCCGGCCGATGGTGGACGGCGCCGTTTCGGAAGGGCTGACGCGGTTTTTGGAAGAAAACCCCGCCTGTGCCAAGGTGATCATTGAAAAGTGCATCACGGCTTCGCGCGCGCGCGACGCGGCGCGGAAAGCGCGCGAACTGACGCGGCGCAAATCCGCGCTGGACTCCACGTCCCTCCCCGGAAAGCTCGCGGACTGTCAGGAAAA
>CAYUUB010000366.1:0-2389 GCA_964447725.1 uncultured Oscillospiraceae bacterium | reverse complement strand
TGCTCATGAGCACGAGCCCGAGCAGGAACTGCTTGTTGAACAGCACGCCGCCGTATGTTATGCGATAGACGACGGCGATCAGAAGTCCTGCGAGACAGGCCACAAACACCGCCGCGGCCAGCCGGCCGATCGAAATTGCGGAAACTTCCTCCAGAAGCATGCTCTGTATGTTTTCGAAAAACTGTTCCATAGCGTATTACCTTTCCCGATTTAACCGTCCCATTCCGGCCTTCATGCGCTGCACGGCGAATCGGCATGCTCCATATCCGATACAGGATATCGACAAAACCTTAAACGGCCCTGAATTCATTCGCGCTGCGTCACACGAATTTGAATGGCGTTTTATATATATTTGATAGAATATCAGACTCAGAAGTAGATTTCCAGACAATTGCAGTATTTCGAATTCGCGCAGAGGATCTTCGGTACGCCGGAAAGCCACTGTGCAAGAAACGGCGGGAGCTGTTCGTTAAACTTGACTTCCAGTATGACGTGGCCGTCCTCAAGCACCGGCGCGGACGCATGCCGGACGAACACGTTTTCCGGGCGATACGTTTCGGCGCGGACATCGCAATCGAGCGTGATGCGCGTGTCGCTCAAAGGGTGCGTGAACGCGGCGCGGTCATAGTCCACAATAACGCTTGGCGTAAGCCCGGATGCCCGTGAAAGCACGTCGAATTCCTGCAGCAGCGGATGCTCCAGCTCGTCCGGGCGCAAACGCGTGCCGGACATCATACGTTCCGCACAATCGCGCGAAACGACGGCGGAGCTTTTCATCATGCGTTGGCCGCGTTTGCGCTTGGCCTCGAAAAAGATATGGTCCGGGTCCATATTGTAAAACCGCAGGCGGTATTTATTGCGGACGCTGACGCCGGCAAGCTTGTCGTAATAAGCGGTATAGTCGGTGTCGTCGAAATACACGCTTCGGATAAAATACCGTCCGTCGCCGTCGCCGTGCTCATCCGGCGACAATAGCGCGGATAGCTGACAGCGCAGGAGCGCGGCGGACTGCTCGCCGATCAGGTATTTATACTCATATCGCATCGTCTGCCTGCTCATTCGCCGTCTCCCGTAAAATACCGTTCCACTTCCTTGAGCGAAATGCCCATTGCCTCGGCTATGCTCTCTTTCATCTGCTCCGCACGCCCGGACGTGATGCAGCGCTCCAGCGTGCCAAGGTGCTGTTCCCAGGTAAAGGTGCCGCTGGTCGGCCATCGCTCCCGTTCGCGCGGGACTTCGTCGGCAATCTCGTTTGATAGTTTTGTAAACGAGGCCATGACGGCTTCGTCCGTCAGGCAGTTTTCCAGCAGATACGCCATGCGCGTTAAAAACATATCCTGAAATCCCGTATTTTTCAAAAGCGCTTTGAACAGCGTGCCGTGCCAGGCGTTGCCGAGGATGTGGTCGAACGTCGCGTCCCCGCCAAAGCCGTAATCCATATCGAAGAGCGCATAGTGCCAGCGGTTGTCGTCGTATTCCGTGCTGCGGTAATAGCGGACGTTGACCGACAGGTCGGTATTTGCCGTATATGCCTCGAAGATACACCAGTCGATCAGGCTTTCGAGGCTGATACGGTCCTTGACATAGTTATAGTACGCGTCCTGACTCAAATCGTGCGTTTTGGCATAGTCGAGAAGGTCTGAAAAATCCGTTCCGTCCGTAATGTAGCCGCGCTGCAGCTCCACGCTCTCCTTGCTCACGCCGTAGCGTTCGGAAAAATAGCCGGAGGAGAACGCTTCCTTGATGCAGTAGATGCCACGGTACTCGCCGTTGAGGTAAAACACGCAAAAGCGCGTGTCCTGCACCAGCAGCTCGCTGGACGCATGGTACGCAAGCTTGGAGATGAGCTCGTCGCGTAAAAACGTCCGGCTGTAATCCTGGCTGTTGCGGATGAGAAGCGAATAGAACGTCGTGGTGTCGTTGTCCTCGAACAGCGGGAATTCCAGCGGGGACACGCCGCCGTAGCGCGCCCGGAACACGACTTTGAACGATTTTTTGGAAAGCCGCCCGCGCGAGCCGGCGCCGTGCAGCTTGAACCCGCAGTCCGTTGAAAAGCTGCCGGTATCGGAATAAAACGCGACGTTGGCGGGCCGCTCGACCGTCCGGTCGAACAGGTTCTGGTCGGCGAGGATGCCGATGCTGTCGTCATAAAGATTGTCGGGGTCGGTCGTGACGGCGATGATGGGGAGGGAGTGGTTTTCGTTTATAAAATAGTTCAGCGTAACGGCGCTGCTGGCCATCTTGTCGTCGTCGACTGCGATGGCGCGGATCACCGTCGTTTCCGTAAGGGTGAGCGGCGAGTCGTAACGGATGGAACGCGTGGTCGGCGTTTCGCCGTCGAGCGTATAATAGATATCGCCTTCCGCGGAAAGCGATATGGTCAGGCTCG
>CAYUUB010000365.1:0-2392 GCA_964447725.1 uncultured Oscillospiraceae bacterium | reverse complement strand
AAGTTCTTGTGTTTTCGCCTGAACATGCGCTGCATTTCATAAAACGACTCCTTTCGTTCAAGCCTGACTTTGCTGAATTCATCCAGGCTTCCATTGGCGTGTTCCTTTGGAGCGACTTTCGAGGTAAATCATTGCTATTAAGGAAACTGCAAAGGGCTGTTTTCAGCCCTTTGCATAGCTTCGTTTAGTTACCCGCTACGGTTGGCATATGATCCGTAAAGCTGTCAAACGTATATACCGCATACTCATAGATGTTCAGCTGTCCGATGCCGTCCTCATTGATTCCAAAGAAGATATTCATCTTCCAGTTGCTTTCATAGATATCGTCCCTCCCCTGATAAAGCGAAGTATCAAAATATGCCTGATTTTGATAATCCTCATCATTCCAGATCATAACCCGAAGGTTCATATCCGCATCGGTTGCAAACAGAATATTATAAAGTGTGAACCCATCGAGAACGACATTGTTCGGCATACAATCCGAAAAAGCCGTTTTGCTGGCATTGCCAACATCCACAAACCACCATTCGCCTTCTTCAAAAGCAATCGAATAGTCCCACATCCCGATAAAATCAAATCTTAAATAATCTGCGCTTTCCGGCTGGAATTTCACCAGAACCGCCTGCTGCGGAAGATTGTCGCTTCCATAATCGCGCAGTCTCGTTTCAAACGGGATCTCCGCCGTGCCGTCGTCGCCTGTAAAGGTCTCCATCCGTTCGTCGTCGCATCTGTTTTCATACGCAATGTCGCCGATGTGTCCTCCATCGTTCTGAGATATTTTTCCGATATCCCCCAGATAAAGCAGTTGCGGATTGGTAAGCATCGCGTTTACCACCTCTTCGCTGCTTCCCGGCATAACAACTTCGGCCTCTTGCTCGGGTTGCTCAGCGTCGGCTGCTTCCTCCGGCGCGCTTGTCGGCTCTGTCTCAACCGCCACGATTGGCGCTTCGGTCTCATCCACCACGACGCTCGGCTGTTCCGTCTCGGTCCCTTTCACTTCCTGCCCGCTGCACGCTGCCAACAGCGCCAGCAGCAGCGTCAGCACCAGCGCGATAATCGTTCGTTTTTTCATTGTTTCCTCCTTAAATTCTTTTGTTGATCAAATCCGTCTTGTAGGTTGAGTCCAGCATTTCAAATAACCGGCAGACCGTATCCGCCGTGTGGCTCCCATATCTAATCTCGTCCATGATCCATGCCTCGACCCGCACCTGCCGATCGAGCGTATCGATGAGGACGCATACAATCCCGTTTTCGATTTTTTTATGAAAGCAATACGCATGATTGTTTTCATCCATCAGACGCAGATTCGCCGGGCTGCCCTCCAAAAAGACGTTTGCATCTGCCCATCGCCGAATCAACCCGTCCATCGGCGA
Organism: uncultured Oscillospiraceae bacterium; assembly: GCA_964447725.1. Taxonomy (GTDB): domain Bacteria; phylum Bacillota; class Clostridia; order Christensenellales; family CAG-138; genus UBA7703. Next base: position 1,019 of record CAYUUB010000365.1, on the reverse strand, counting down.
CTAAATATGATATTGCCGGATGATTTTTATTTGTCCATTTTCCATGCTTTTTTTCAACACGATCTCTTTATATTCGCACCTGTCGCTTTTCACCCCGCCGGCGCAGAACGGTACGCTATTATCGTCTGCTGCTCTTTTGATAAACCTATTTTACCAGAGCTGAATGTAACAAAAAAGTGAGCCCAAAGCTCACCTTTATAAAACATCTTGCCGCTAATAACCGTTCGGGGTGTAATCGCCTTCCGGGATCAGGGCGAGAGGGGTTTCCAGAAATTGCTCAGCTTCTGCCCGCCGGCTGACGTAAGCCGGGATATAATCGTTTAGATAGGCGCTGAGAGAGCCGCTGGCCCAGCGGATAAAATCGACCTCATTGGTAACGTCGCTCCAGCCGTATTCGCCGTAGTTCTCTAAGAATAAAGAAGCGAAGTACCTGGACGAGGAGCAGACGGCGACGCTGTTACGACTGCTGGACAATGAGCCACATCAGAATCAGGTGATGATTCGGTTCTTCCTGCTCAGCGGGGTGCGGCGCGGAGAGCTTTGCGGGCTGGAATGGAAGGATATTGACTTCAAGAGCCACATGATCACGATTTGCCGGACGTCGCAATATTTGCCGGAGAAAGGAATCTTTACAAAAGGCACGAAGACAGACTCCTCCGTGCGGACGATCAAGCTGCCGAAACAGGCATTCGAACTTTTGAAGGAACATCGCAAATGGCAGCGGAAGAAGCGGATTGCAATGGGTGATCATTGGGTTGACTGTGATCGGCTGTTCACGCAGGATGACGGTTCCCCGATTCATCCGGACAGTATTACTGGTTGGTTCCGCGACTTCATTTCACGGACCGATCTGCCGCAGATTTCGATTCACTCACTGCGGCATACGAACATCACGCTGTTGCTCGCCGCGGGGATCCCACTGCGGACGGTAAGCTACCGGGCCGGGCATGCGCAGACGTCGACGACAGCGAACATCTACTCGCATGCGATCAGGACGGCGGATGAGAAGGCGGCGGAGG
>CAYUUB010000364.1:0-2400 GCA_964447725.1 uncultured Oscillospiraceae bacterium | reverse complement strand
AGCTCAGCATCGCATACAGGATTGCGATATCGACCAGAAACGCCTGCTGGAAATATACCGAAAGGATACACATGATGATGATCGTCATCGTGCTGACGAGGTTGACGCCGACGATGCGGTCGGTAAAGCGCGAACCGCGTATGGCGCGCACAATGCTCAGAAGGATCAGCACCGCCAGCACGATGCAGGCGCCGATAAGATAGGTGTTTACGAACGCGCTGTTGGTCATTTTCCGCATCCCTCCCGTTGCGTGCACCTGTGGTCGATGCGTTCCAGCGTCCGGACCATCTCCCCCGTCTCGATTCCATCCGAAAACGACGGGTCGAGCGAATGCACATGCAGCACGCGTCCGCGCAGGCCGACCGTGATCGTGCCCGGCGTGAGCGTGATGGAGTTGGCAAGCAGCACGCGGATGCCCTCGCGCTCGATATCCGGTTCAAAATAAAACAGCCTAGGCTTGACTTCGCGTTTCGGATGCAACACCAGAACGATCACGCGCCAGGAGCTTACCGCAATTTCGCCGACCAGTCGGAACAGGTACCCGAAATAATGATAGACCTCCCATTTGCCCAGCATGACGTCGCGAAGTTTTTCGCCGGACATCCTGCGCGTTAAAAGCACCAGCAAAAACGATACGATTGCGCCGATAATCAGAATTTCCAGCGTGATCCGGCCGTTGAAAACGATCCACAAAATCATGAATAGCGCGAACATGGCCGACTCCTTTCCCAAAACGGGCGTTCCTTCGCCCGATAACCGTTTTGAATCAATGCCGCAAACGTTACTGTCATCGTAATGCCACTATCCTTTTATTATATACGATTTTTACCGGCAAATAGAAGGATTTTTTTTTGCACGCAACGGCAGTGGTAAAAAAGCAGACGGACGGATGTTCGGGTTCGCCGAAAAAAGCGACGCCAGGGCCCCGCCGGCCGCAAAGCATCGGACCGTCCTTGCAATGGTTTTTTCTTTTATGAGAGTGCTTTTTTCACACGCCAGAGCTCGTTTTCATTCAGCCGTACGGTAATATGCGTGCCGTCCGCCTCGTGCGCCTCGCTTAAAACGGCGCCCGTTTGCCGGATCAGCCGCATCGCGTCGTATTTGTCGTATGGCACGACGACGTCGATCTGTACCTGCGTTTTGCCGAGCGCGTCGGCGACGGCGTTTTTCAGTTCCTCTGCGCCGGTGCCGTTGAGCGCGCTGATTTCAACGCCGCCGGGGCGCGGTTTCGCCCCGGGCTTGTCGATTTTGTTGTAGACCTCGATGCGCGGCGTTTCCAGCGCGCCCAGCGAACCCAGCACATCCTCGACGACGTGCATCTGCACTTCATAATAATCGCTGGAGCAGTCGATCACGTGCAGGATCAGGTCCGCTTCGCAAACCTCGTCCAGCGTAGACTGGAACGCATTGACAAGATCGTGCGGGAGCTTGTTGATAAAGCCGACCGTATCGGAAATCAGGCACTCCGTGCCGTTCGGGAGCGCGACTTTCCTTACGATCGGGTCGAGCGTTGCAAAAAGCTTGTCCTCGGCCAGCGCGTCGCTGCCGGAGAGCAGGTTCAGCAGCGTGGATTTCCCCGCGTTGGTATAGCCCACAAGCGCGACCACCGGAATCGGGTTCGCCGCACGGCGCGCGCGCCGCAGGCCGCGCTGCTTTTCAATCTCGCCGAGCTCCTGTTCAAGCTCGAAAATGCGCCTGCGGATGCGCCGGCGGTCGATCTCGAGTTTTTTTTCGCCGGGGCCGCGCATGCCAACGCCGGACGAGCCCTGCCGGGAAAGGACGCGCCCCATGCCAAGCAGCCGCGGCAGACGGTACTTGAGCTGTGCGAGTTCCACCTGCAATTTGCCTTCCCTGGACTGTGCGCGCTGGGCGAAGATATCCAGTATCAGCATCGTCCGGTCGATGATCGGCAGCCCAAGGATGCGCTCCAGATTCCGCAGTTGGATCGCGTTGAGTTCGTCGTCGAACACGAAGATGTCCGCTTCGCAGGCCGAAGCCGTCAGCGCGAGCTCTTCCGCCTTGCCCGAACCGATATAGGTGGAGGCATCGACCGCCCGCCGTCTCTGCTGCTCCTTGGCGACGACCTTGATGCCCGCCGTCTCGCAAAGTTCGGCAAGCTCGGCGATCGTGTCGTACCCGTCGGACGACTCGATGCCCGCCAGCACCGCGCGGTCCGGCTTGATCTCCGCAATGTTGTACGTCTCGGTCAAAAGCCGCTTGTCCGCCTCGAGGATCGCGTCCATCAGCTGCTTTTGCGGCAGATGGTGCGCGCGCATCGGCCCGAACCAGACCGGCACGCGTTCCTCGTCCTCCATGTCTCCGATAAACGCCGCGTAAACGCTGCTTGCGCGGCCTTCCTTTACGCCGATTGCACACATCGCGTCGAGGCGGAGCGCGTTG
>CAYUUB010000363.1:0-2405 GCA_964447725.1 uncultured Oscillospiraceae bacterium | reverse complement strand
ATCAACGCCGGCGCGCGTATGTGCGGAACGACCTACAGCCGTATGATCAACGGCCTCAAGCTCGCGGGCGTCAACATCAACCGCAAGGTGCTTGCGGACCTCGCAATCAGCGACATGAACGCGTTCAAGGAGCTGGTCGAAGTATCCAACAAGGCGCGCGCCTGAAATTTCTCGCAGCGCAGGGCGGACCGTCGTTACGACGGTCCGTCTTTTATTCGCGCGTCGCCGGCGAAAAGTGTGCTATACTGAGTGGAACGATTGTAAAGGAGTATCATCCATGCAAACGCTCGAAAGCGAACGCCTGATCCTGCGTAGCCTCACGGAGTACGATGTGGACGATATGTTCTCCTACGCCGCCGATCCGGACGTCGGCCCGCGGGCGGGCTGGAAGCCGCACGCAACCCGCGCGGAGACGCTGGGGCTCATCCGTGTCTTTCTGGCAAAGGACAACGTCTGGGCAATCGAGCGCAAGAGCGACCGTCGCATGATCGGCTCGCTGGGGCTGCATACGGACAAGTGGCGCAACCTGACGGATGCGCGGATGTTCGGCTACGTGCTCGCGAAAGACTGCTGGGGGCACGGTTACATGACGGAAGCCGTCCGCCGCGCAATGGAATACGCCTTTAACGAGGCCGGAATGAACATCATGAGCGTTTCGCACTATACGTTCAACGACCGCTCGCGCCGCGTCATCGAAAAATGCGGCTTTGTTTACGAGGGCACGCTGCGCCGCGCGTTTGTCCGCTACGACGGCAAGATCTTCGACGAAGCGGTTTACTCGCTCACCAAAGAGGAATGGCTCGCCCTGCAGGCGAAAAATTCCTGACAAATATTCCAACGGAGGAGGAACGCGCGCATATGGTCATCGAAAGCCGCTCGAACGAGCGCGTCAAAAACGCGCGCAGGCTCCTTTTACGCAAGGAGCGTAAGCGTACAGGGCTGCACCTGATCGAAAGCATAAAGCTCGTGCAGGAAGCCGTCTTGTCCGGCGCACGCATACAGGCCTGTTTTATCGAGGACGGCGTTTCCTTTGCGCCGCCCGAAGGAGCCGTCACACTGACGGTCGGCCGCAGCGTGCTGGAATCCCTCTGCGAAAGCCGGACGCCGCAGGGCGTGGTCGCCGTCGTCGAAACGCCGCCGCTTGCGCCGCCGGACGAATATCCGGCGGGGTTGGTCGTCGCGCTGGACGGCGTGCAGGACCCCGGAAACGTCGGCGCGATCCTGCGCACGGCGGACGCGTTCGGCGCCGCCGGCATTCTGCTTTCGCCGGAATGCGCCGACCCGTACGCGCCGAAGACGCTGCGTGCGGCAATGGGTTCGACCTATCATCTGCCCGTGTGGCAGGGCGAACTGCCGGAGGAACTGGCCCGCATGCAGCCGCAGGGCTTTTTTGCACTCTGCGGCGATCTCAAAGGAGATGAAACGCTGCCGCCGCCCGCCGAAAAGACCGTGCTGGTCATCGGCAGCGAAGGCCAGGGCGTGAGCGACGCCGTCGCGTCGCTGTGCGCGCGCTACCGTCTCCCGATGCGCGGCAAAGCGGAGTCGCTCAACGCTTCGGTCGCCGCCGGCATCCTGCTCTACGTCGTATCCGGGCAAATGCCGCAAAAGCCATAAACACGAATGGATTTTTCAATATAAATACGAATTGAAGGAGACTCTTATGGAACAAAACGCAGGCACAAAGCTGCTCGTCGTCGTGGACATGCAGAATGATTTCATCACAGGCTCGCTCGGCACGCCCGAAGCGCAGTCGATCGTCGATTCCGTCGTAAAGCATATCCTCGGCTTCGACGGCACCATTCTTTACACGCTGGACACGCATACCGAAAACTATCTCGAAACGCAGGAGGGCAAAAAATTGCCCGTGAAGCATTGTATAGCCGGCACCGACGGCTGGGCGCCGAATCCGGCGGTCTGGGCGGCGCTCACAAGCAAAAACGTCGCGGACGAAGCGCATATGATCGCCAAGGACACGTTCGGCGGCGTAAGCCTGCCGATGCGCATCCACGAGCTGCTCGGCGGCGCAGACCCGACGGAGATCACGCTCGTCGGCCTCTGCACGGATATCTGCGTCATCAGCAACGCACTGCTGCTAAAAGCGTTTTATCCCGAGGCCAGGATGACGGTCGATGCCGCCGCCTGCGCGGGCGCGACGCCGGAAGGGCACAAAAATGCACTCTCCGCCATGAAGGTCTGCCAGATCGATATCGTGAACGAATAATTCCTGTCTATAGCAAAAACGCCCGCAAGGGCGTTTTGTGCTTTTGGGGCTCCGTCCCCAAACCTCTGCTCAGGGTCAGCGGCCCTAAGAACGCATATTACTGCTATTTGAATTGACTGACGATCCGCTTAAACACCCTGCCGCGCTGTTCGAAATTGTCGAACATGTCCCAGCTTGCGCAGGC
>CAYUUB010000362.1:0-2407 GCA_964447725.1 uncultured Oscillospiraceae bacterium | reverse complement strand
ACGTTCCTCGGCAAGCATAAGCTCTGCCCGACGATCAGCCCCAAGAAGACGGTGGAAGGCGCGATATTCGCCCTGATCGGCGGCGTTGCGTTCGGCGTCGTCATGATCTATCTGCAAAGGCTCTGGGGTGCGGCCGTTTCGCCCGCCGTGCTGCTTTCGCTTGGGCTGGGCTGCGGCGTTTTCGCACAGTTCGGCGACCTGTTTGCGTCCACGCTGAAGCGCTGGGCGGGCGTCAAGGATTTTTCCAGCATTTTTCCGGGTCACGGCGGAATCATCGACAGGATCGACAGCATTTTGTTCTGCACGCCGCTGGTGCTGAGCGTGTTCCTGATTTTAACGACGTTGAACGTCCTGTAGCGGAAGGCGATACGAATGGTAAAACGGATAACGGTGCTCGGCAGCACCGGCTCGATAGGAAAACAAACGCTGGACGTTGTGTCGTCCCAGCCCGAAGGGATGGCGCTGTTCGGCATCTCCGCGCACCGCGACACGCATACGCTGATCGAACAGGCGAATGCGTACCGCCCCGAAGTCGTCGCCTGCGAAACGGCGTTTGACGAATCGAAACTGCCGGACGGCACGCAAACGATCATGGGCGAAGGCGCGACCGCGAAGCTTGCGGCCATGCGCGAAGCGGACGTCGTCGTAAACGGCGTAAGCGGGTTCGCCGCGCTGCCGCCGCTGATTGCGGCGCTGAAAAACGGGAAACGCGTCGCGCTGGCGAACAAGGAAAGCATCGTCTGCGGGAAATCGCTGATCGACGAAACGCTGCGTGCGTACGGTGGCGAGATCCTCCCGGTTGACAGCGAACAGTCCGCGATCTTTCAATGCCTTCAAAACGGCGGAAGGGGCGAGGTCGAAAAACTCATCCTGACCGCGTCGGGAGGCCCGTTCTGGCGAATGGAACGCGAGCAACTCGAACAGGTCACGCTGGAAGAAGCGCTCGCACATCCGACGTGGACGATGGGGCGCAAGATCACGATCGATTCCGCCACGCTGTTCAACAAAGGACTGGAAGTGATCGAAGCGTCGTATCTGTTCGACATCGAAGGCGACCGGATCGAGGTGCTGATCCATCCGCAGTCGATCGTCCATTCCATGGTGACGTATAGGGACGGCACCTGCATGGCGAACATGAGCAAGCCCGATATGCGGCTGCCCATTCAATATGCGATTACGTACCCGGAGCGGAAACCTTCGGTCTGCTCGCCGCTGCTGCTGCAAAACGAACAGCCGCTGACGTTTCACAAGCCGGATCCGGAGCGTTTCGGCGCGCTGAAGCTCGCGTTTGAAGCGCTGCGGTCGGGAAAAACGTACCCGATTGCCTATAATGGCGCAAATGAGGCGGCCGTGGAAGCATTTTGCGACGGTCGCATCGGCTTTCTGGACATCGAGCGGGTAGTGGACTATACTTTAAACCAGCATAGCCCGGGCGATGCAAAGAGCCTTGCGGAAATCGCCGAGGCGGACCGGCTCGTTCGCAAAATGGCAAACGAACGAATCGCCGGCATCGCGCAGGAAAGGTAGGAACCCAAATTGTCAACGGCAATATCGATTGTTGCGGCGCTTTTGCTTTTATCGTTTCTGATCATGATACACGAGCTCGGCCACTACACGGCGGGACGCGTGCTTGGTTTCGGTATAGTTGAATTTTCCATCGGCATGGGGCCGGTTCTCTTTAAAAAAACGAAAAACGGAATTCAGTATTCCATCCGGGCGCTTCCGATCGGCGGCATGTGCCGGTTTCTGGGCGAGGATGAAGACCTGAAGGACAGCCGCGCGTTTAATCTGCAAAAGGTCTGGAAGCGGATCGTCGTCGTGCTGTCCGGCCCGGTGATGAACCTGCTGTTTGCGTTGATAGCGGCGATTGTGACGCTTTCGATTTTCGGCGACGTTATGCCGTCCGTTTACGAGGTGACGCAGGATTCCCCGGCTGCCGTCGCCGGCATGCAGCAGGGCGATATCGTCATCGCGATCGACGGCAAAAAGCTGATGTATTACAACCAGATCACGGAACTGATTCAGGACGCCGACAGCGCGGACATGCAGATGACCGTGCTGCGCAGCGGCGAGCCTGTCGTTCTGGATTTTTCGGATATTTACAATGAGGAAGCCGGAAAGAACGTCATCGGCATTACGATGACCGGCGAGCATGTGAAGTTCGGATTCGGCGAAACCATTACGCGCTCCGCTTCCTATATCGTTACGACGTTTACGGAGACGATCAAATTCATCGGTCAGGCGGCGCAGGGCGAGGTCACAAACGAAGACGCGGGCGGGCCTGTCAAGATCGTTGCGTATCTCAGCGAGGCCGTGCGATACGGCGGCGAATCCGTACTGCGGCTGATGATGCTGATCAGCGCGAGCCTCGGCATCATGAACCTGCTGCCGATTCCGGCGCTGGACG
>CAYUUB010000361.1:0-2408 GCA_964447725.1 uncultured Oscillospiraceae bacterium | reverse complement strand
TTCGAGAAGTTTGCCTTTCATTTGATGTGATTGATTTTAATAAATATTCATTGGTTTGTCAAATGAGATCAACGGGAAAAAAGGATATATTTGCTAGTTACGCATTTCTGATGTAAAATATAAAACTAAATGTATAGGAAAGGATTGCAACGCGGCATGGGTGCGCAATACGGTGGTTTCGCCGACGTATACGACCGGCTGATGGCGGACGTCGATTATGGTTCGTGGGCGGCGTACCTGCTTGAACGGATGCGCGAAAACGGCGTTCCCGAAGGCTCCGCCGTCGTCGACTGCGCCTGCGGAACGGGCGCGTTCACGCTCCGCTTTGCCAGGGCCGGATACCGGACGATCGGAATCGATTGTTCGGAGCAAATGCTTGCCGTCGCCCAGCAAAAAGCGCGTAAAAGCGGGTTGAACATCCCGTTTGTCCGGCAGGACATCCGTTCGTTTCGCGTACATAAACCGGTCGACGCGGTGAATTGCGCGTGCGACGGCGTGAACTACCTGCTTTCGGCGGAGGATGCGCTTTCGTTTTTTACCAGCGCGCATGCGGCGCTGAAACCGGGCGGAGTGCTGCTTTTCGACGTGTCGAGCGAATACAAGCTCGAATGCGTGCTCGGCGGCCAAACGTTCGGGGAGAACGCAAGAAAATGCACCTACCTCTGGCAAAACGCATTCGACCCAAAGACGCGGCTTTTACGGATGGACCTCGCGTTTTTCACGCCGGACGGGAACGGCCGGTATATACGCTTCGACGAGACGCATATACAGCGCGCGCATACGGCGCGGGAACTGACGGACGCGCTGAAAAAAGCGGGATTTTGCGAAATTTCGGCGTTCGGCGCGTTTACCGGGCGGCCGCCGGAAGCGGACGCGGAACGGATACAGTTTATTGCAAAAAAGGAGCCGGCTTCGACCGGCTGCGGAGAGATATGAGCCAACAAAAGGAAACGGAACGCAGGGGAGACCGGCTGATACAGTGCGTCGCGGCCGACGGCATGCTCCGCATCGTGATCGTCGACGGAACGGAGCTCACGCGGCAGGCGCGGCTGCTGCACGCGCTCTCGCGCGTTGCGACGGCGGCACTGGGCCGGCAACTGATGATGACAGCGATGATGGCCGCCGACCTCAAGGGTGAAAACGATAAGATTTCAACGATCATAAAAGGCGGCGGACCGGCCGGCAGCATGATCTGCACCGGCGACGCGAGCCTTTCGTTCAAGGGTTCCGTTACGGACGGGGAAACCGAGCTCCCGCCGACGCCGGAGGGCAAGCTGGACGTGGGCGGTTACGTCGGGCGCAGCGGAAAGCTTTCCGTCGTGACCGACCTTGGCTTAAAGGAGCCGTACGTTGGCGTGTGCAACCTGGTTTCGGGCGAAATCGCGGTCGACTTCGCGCAGTATTACGCCGCGAGCCTCCAGCGTCCCGCGCTCGTCTATCTCGGCGTGCGCGTGGACGGCGCAACGGGGGACGTGCGCGCGGCGGCGGGCGTTTTTGCGGAGCCGCTGCCCGGCTGCCCGGACGACGTGATCGACCGTTTGCAGCAAAAAGCGGACGGGATCGCGGAACTTTCCGCCCGGCTCGACGGCGGAGAAACGCCGGAAGCGTTCCTTGCCCGCGTGTTCGGCGAATTCGCTCCCGAAATCGTTTCGGCCCGCGAGCCGCGCTACCGCTGCGACTGCACGCGCGGACGCGTGGAGCGCGCGCTGATCGCCACCGGCGCGGAGGAGCTTGGCGCAATGATCGCGCAGGACCACGGAGCCGAAGCGCGCTGCCGTTTCTGCGGCAAAACATATAATTTTACAGAGGAAGAGTTGGAAGCGCTGCTGGAAGCGGCTTCCATAAAACAGGATGAAGACGAACGCTAAAGGAAAAATCATTCCGTTCGCCCAGGGCGCCTCGTTTTACAGGCGGCGCGGTGAAAAGGAGCTTGAAAAAAACGATCTGGTCGCCGCGATTGCAAAATACCGCGAGGCCTACGAGCGCGCGCCGGAAGACCCGGAGATTTCCATCGCGCTGGCGGAGATCCTCAGCCAGATGCAGCGATACGAGGAAAGCAACCGGATTCTGCTGCTTTTGTGCGCGCAGAACGACGAAATCCCGCCGGAATGTTACTTCGGCCTTGCCTGCAACTATTTTGGGCTGCAGGATTACGACCGCGCCGCGGACAGTCTGGAAGACTATCTCGACGCGGAGCCGGACGGGCTGTTCGCCGCGGACGCGGAGGACTTCCTCGACCTGATCGAGGACGACGACGCGATGTACGAAGCGACGGGCCTGCGCACGGACGACGACTATGAGGACAACGCCGTCTGCCACTTTGCGCGTTCGCTGCTTGCAAGCGGCGAACTCGGCTATGCGGTGGAGGAGCTGGAATACCGCCTCGGGCAGTCGCCGGATTCGGTCAA
>CAYUUB010000360.1:0-2409 GCA_964447725.1 uncultured Oscillospiraceae bacterium | reverse complement strand
TTTTTTTGCGTTTATATAAAATGAAATAGTATATCTTTCGACTCTATGATACAATAAATTATCGAAACACAATAAACGGAAAGGAGAATTTTTTGCATAGCGCTTACGGCCGGCGCTTGCGATGGCAAACGCACGACGTCCGAATCGAAACGTGCGGTTGCCATGAGGGGGGGCTGTTACAAAACAAAGAGTAATGGAAAGGAGCCGTTATGAAAATTTCAAAACGAGCAATTTGCGTTTTTATTGCACTGATGTTCGCGTTTCTGACGTTTGGCTGCAGCTTTAATTTTTCGACAGCAAAAGTCGAAGACGCGTTCATGACAGACACGATCGACTCCGAAGGGGTGCCGGGCGCCGCGGTTGCGTCGTTTCCCGCCGACACGGAGATCCTGTATGCGTCCGCAAAGCTGCTCAACGCGCCGGACAACACGCAGATCCTTGTCGTGTGGACGTACGTCACCGGCGGCGAGCAGGTCGCCCAGGTCGTAATCGACAGCGGAGACGCCGCCAACCGCTACATTTACTCCAGCCTCGAACCGACCGTAATGCTGCCGTCGGGCGACTACAAGGTCGAATTTTTCGTTGAAGACCGCGAGGAAGCGGACGCGACGGCGACGTTCAGCGTAACGGACGTTGCGGCCTACATCGAGGATGCGCACATGACGTCCTACATGGATGAAGGCGGAACGCCGGCCGATACGATTACGGAACTCCCGCCGACGGGCGTGTGGTACGTTTCCGCCATCCTTCGAAATACGAATGCCGACACCATTGTCCGTTACGTCTGGTACGATACCAGCGACACCGTGATCGATGAATACACCTTCGATCCGCAGGGCGAGGCAGATATCTACATCGGCGGCACGCTTACGCTGAGCCGCGTCGCGCCGGAAGGCACGTACCACGTGGACCTGTTTATCGACAATGCGCTGGAGCCCGCCGCGAGCGTCAGCTTTGTCGTAAAGGACGTTTCCGAAAGCGCCGCGGATGCCGATGCCGGCAGCTTCACGACCTATGTCCAGCAGGACGGGGGATATCAAATCGACTATCCGTCCGACTGGACGCTGCTGGAATTTTCGGATTCGTATTCGATTTTCGTCTATCCGCAGGAATACGAAATTGCGGACGAAGACGACCTGAACGGGGCCATCATCGGCGTTTCGCAAGGGATTGCGGCCGGATACACGGCGGAAACCGTGCTTGAACAGTGGATCCTGGAGACGGAGGACGAAGACAACGAGAACTATGCGTATATCGACAGCAGCGTCGAATCCGTAAACGGGCAGGACATGGCGATGTTCGCCTATTCGTATACGCGCAGCGGATACGACCTGTATACGTTCGACTTCCTTGTCGTTGAGAACGCCGACCTGTACGTGATCTCCTTTACGGCGACCGCAGATGCGGTGGGCTATCTGTATTCGGACCTTGAACAGATGGTACTTTCGTTCGATTTAGTGCAATAGCAGCCGGCGAAAGCGCACCGCCGGGCCCTCCGCATTCCTGCGGAGGGCCCGCTTTTTTTGTGCGGAAACGCGGTTAGAATTCCCGGAAAGAAACGATAAAATATGCCCGCAAAAATGGACAAACAACAACATTTTGTGGTATCATCGCATAAGCGACAATAAATAGGGGAATCTTAAAAAAATGACGGTAGAAGAAAAATCGGCTTTGGCACAGGACTATTTTCGCGAGGGATATAATTGCGCGCAGTCCGTTTTGCTTGCGTTTTGCGACGAAACCGGACTTTCGGAAGAGCAGGCGGCGCGGCTTGCGTCCTCCTTTGGCGGCGGGATGGGCAGACTGCGGGAAGTCTGCGGCGCCGTGAGCAGCATGTTTCTGATACTGGGTATCACGGGCGGATACAGCGACCCGGAGAACAAAGAGGAAAAGGACGCGCAGTACGCAAAGATCCAGCGGCTCGCGGAACAGTTCCGGGCGGAAAACCATTCCATCATCTGCCGCGACCTGCTGGAGGACGTTGAAACGACGGAGGGTTCGGTATCCGAAGAACGAACGGAAGCGTACTACGAGCGCCGTCCGTGCGCCTGCTATGTGGCGTACGCGGCGGAGCTGATTGCAAGAGAACTGGAACGGTAACGATACGAAAACGGGCGGACGGGAGAGGCGGTGAAACGAATGCCGTTTTTTGCACAGGGGATGACGAAGAGCAAGCTGACGATCCTGTACTATATTCGCGAAAGCAAGCTGGACCTGACGCGGGAGCAGCTTTACCGCGCGATGGTGGAAAACGACGCGATGAACTACTTCGATTTCGAGAGCTGCATGCACGAGCTGGAGGAGGACGCGTTTATCGCCGCCGTCCCGCATGCGTTCGGCCAGGGCTATCGCGTTTCCGTGCGTGGAACGGATCTTCTGGAGCAGTTTGTCGAGAGCTTGCCGGTTTCC
>CAYUUB010000359.1:0-2411 GCA_964447725.1 uncultured Oscillospiraceae bacterium | reverse complement strand
CGGAGCGTCGCCCGGAGATGTGTTTGTCAAAGAACGGGTGCGCGGCAAAACTTTACACATGGCGCATCGCGAAAAACGGTGCGCCGTTCTTTTTTCGGAAGCTTTCGGGAAAGGGTTCTATGGAAGATTTTTCGGTATTCGATATCATTGGCCCGCGGATGACGGGACCGTCCAGTTCGCATACGGCCGGAGCGGTCCGGCTTGCAAACACCGCGCGGAAAATTGCCGAGGGCGATGTGGCGGAGGCGCGCTTTACGCTCTACGGTTCGTTTGCCGAAACCGGCAAAGGTCACGGAACGGACAAGGCGCTGATCGCCGGCGTGCTCGGCATGGAGCCGGACGACGCGCGGATCAAGGACGCATACCGCATTGCGCGCGAGCAGGATGTGTTCGTATCCGTCGAGTATTCGGATGAACCGGTGGATCACCCGAACACGGCGCGCATCATCATAACCGGCTCGGACGGACAGATTACGGAGGTCGTCGGGGAGTCGGTCGGCGGCGGCAACATCCGCATTACGTCGATCAACGGCCTTGCGGTCGAATTTTCTGGCGAATATCCGACGCTCGTCATTCAGCACGACGATAAGCCGGGCGTGATTGCGGAGGTTTCGCACGTGCTCGCACAGCTGAACGTGAACATCGCCTTTATGCGCGTGTTTCGGCATGGAAGAGGCGAGGACGCTTACATGACCATAGAAACCGACCAGCCTGTGACGGACGATATGCTCAAGATGATTTTGCAGCTTTGCAGCGGAATCAACAAGCTGTTTGCGGTGTAAGGGGAGGAAGGACGGATGCAACTGACGGAAGCGTTTGAAAACGGAGAATCCCTCCGTTGCTATTGCCTGACGAACGGGATTCCCATCTACGAGGCCATGATGCGCCGCGAGGAGAAGCAATCCGAGTGTACGCGCGAAGAGGTCCTTGCCGAGATGCAAAAAAACCTCGACGTGATGCGGGAGTCGGTCGAGCGTGGGTTGAACGAAAAAGTGGAGTCCGTCAGCGGACTGTCCGGCGGCGAAGCAAGAAAGCTATTTAAATATGGCAAGCATAACCCGTTTTCGGGATATACGGCATGCCGGGCGGCGGCGTCCGCCATGGCGGTCGTGGAGGTAAACGCCGCTATGGGGCGCATCGTCGCCGCGCCGACGGCAGGCGCAAGCGGTATCCTTGCGGGCGCGCTCATCGAAAGCGCGCGGCAGCGCGGCTGGTCGGACGAAACGCTGGTCGAGGGGCTGTTCACCGCGGGAGCCGTCGGGCTGCTCTTTGCAAAGAACGCGACCATCAGCGGCGCGGGCGGCGGATGCCAGGCGGAGACGGGCGTTGCGGCCTCCATGACGGCGGCGGCTCTGGTCGAAATCAGCGGTGGCGCGCCGGTGCAGGCGCTGGACGCCGCGGCAATGGCCATGAAAAACGTGCTGGGACTGATCTGCGATCCCGTGGCGGGGCTTGTCGAGTGCCCCTGCATCAAACGCAACGCTCTTGGCGCGGTGAACGCGATGCTCTGCGCGGACATGGCGCTTGCGGGCGTAACGAGCCTGATCCCGTTCGACGAAGTCGTGGCCGCCATGTTCGCCGTAGGCAAGGATATCCGGCCCGAGTACCGCGAGACCGCAAAGGGCGGCCTTGCGACGACGCCGACCGGAAAAGCCGTTGCGCAGCGGGTACGGCGCATGCAGGGAAACTCGTAATTACGAAAGAAATAAAAAGCAATCAACAAAGGAGCCGGATTTTTCGTCCGGCTCCTTTGGTATGGATTTCCTTATTTGAACAGAATCGAAACGGATTTGTAGAAATCCAGGTCGACTTCCTTGCGCTCCGTGACGGCCTTGTCGAGGTCGGCCTTGACGATCGACGTGCCCTGGAGGGCGACCATGTTACCATAATCTTCAGCAACGACAAGTTCGCCGGCCTTGAAGCCAAGGCGCGTGCCGAGTACGCGGTCGAAGCAGGAGGGGGAGCCGCCGCGCTGGATGTGGCCGAGGACGACCGAGCGGCACTCGAAATACTTGCGCTTTTCGTCGAGGGACTTGTCCTCGCGCATGGCTTTTTCAATGCGGGTCGCGAGCGTTTTTGCAATCTCTTTTTCAAGCAGAAGCTTGTTTCCGAAAGCGTCGAGTCCGACGTTTTCATCGTCTTCGCCCTTGAGTTCGAATCCTTCCGCAACGGCGATGATCGTGTGGCGTTCGCCCTTGATATAGCGGCTGCGGATGACCTGCATGATCTCGTCGAAGGTCTTCGGGAATTCCGGAATAAGGATCAGGTGCGCATCCGCGGCGAGGCCCGCCTGAACGGCGATCCAGCCGGTGTGGCGGCCCATGCACTCGACGACGATGCAGCGCGCGTGCGAAGCGGCGGTCGTGTGCAGACGATCCATGCACTCCATGGCGATGTTGCTCGCCGTATCA
>CAYUUB010000358.1:0-2413 GCA_964447725.1 uncultured Oscillospiraceae bacterium | reverse complement strand
GCGGATCTCGAACGGCTGCGGCGCGTCCGGCGTTAAAACGAGCTCGCCCTGCACCACGATCGCGCAGCCGGTGGACAGCCCGTTGCCAAGATTTCGGTCATCGCGTTCATAGACGATCTGTACGGGAGTAAAGCAGCTCCCGTCGGTCAGTTCGATGAAGCCGAGGGTCTTGCCCTCGCGCACGGTGCGGACCCAGCCGCACACCGCGACCTGCCCCGCGTACGACTCCGGTGATTTCTGAATCTGCGACAATTTAAGCGTCATGGCGATAACCTCGCTGTTAAGAATTTGGATTTCTAGCTAGTATACCACATTTTACCGCTGCAAACCGCTCTTTTTCCGGCAAACAGCGATTTCTCCGCTCTTTTCATTCCATAGCGATCCCATTTTGTATTAATCTGGTCCGAATTGGAAACGATCGTGAAAAGCGCTGTACCGTCCGCCTTGCTATGGTATACTGATTTTATATGATAAGGAGGGGAACCACATGTACTTCAGCTACGGCTCAACCGACATGCTGTATATCCTGCTGCTGTTCGTCGTCATGGGCTTTAGTTTATTCGCTCAGAACAAGGTTCAAAAAACCTTTCAGCAATTCGCCGACAAACCGATTTCTTCCGGCATGCGCGCCGAGCAGGTCGCCCAGCAGCTGCTCTATAACGGCAACAGCAACGTCCAGATCGAGGCCGTACAGGGCAGGCTCACAGACCATTTCGACCCGAAGAACGGCATCGTCGGGCTCTCCACGCAGGTGTACGGGCAAAGCTCCATTGCGGCCGTCGCCGTTGCGGCGCATGAAATCGGCCATGTGATGCAGTATCAGGAAGGCTACATGCCGATTCGCCTGCGCAACGCGATCCTGCCCGTTGCGTCCATCGGCTCGCAGGCCGCGCCGTGGATCGTCATCCTCGGCCTGTTCATGGGCAGCTATAACCTCGCCATGATCGGCGTCGTGCTCTTCGGCGCGATGCTCGTGTTCCAGGTGGTGACGCTGCCGGTCGAGTTCAACGCGTCCAGCCGCGCGCTGCGCATGCTCGAAGAGGGCAACTACATCACCTACGAAGAATCCGACGGTGCAAAAAAGGTGCTCAAGGCCGCCGCGATGACCTATGTCTGGGCGGCGCTCGCGGCGCTCGTCAGCTTCCTGCGGCTGCTTGCGCTGACCAACCGCACACGGCGGTAACGCCTGAAAACGAGGGATTCCCTCAAATTTTCATAAAGCATTCTTAACAACCGGGCCGAACGCATAAACGCGTTCGGCCCTGATTATATATACTGCATTCTCCTGGCGCGCGGTGTTGAAGCGCAATTCAAAATGCTATAGAATAATCGAAGAGCGTAAAAGGAGGATGTATTATGCACGACGAACGACTGGATCGTCTTTCCGATTTATTATTGAATTATTCCCTCAGGCTACAGCCCGGAGAGCTCTTTGAAATCAACGGCGGTATCCCCGCGAAACCGCTGATCAAGTCGCTTTTAAAACGGGCGCACGCCATCGGCGCCGTGCCGTTCGTCAAAGTTACGGACGACGAGATCAGCCGTCTGTTTTTCGGCTTCATCGACCCCAAGCACCCGGAAAAGGCGAAGCCCGCCATCGACGCGCAGCTTGAATGGCAAAACAAATACTGGGACCATATGGCCGCGCACGTCGATATCGGCGTGGACGAAAACGACGCGGAACTTTCCGCGGTCGACACCGGCGCGCTGACCTATTACCGAAATGCCCGCAGAGCCCTGCGCGACAAAATCATCGACGAACGCCGCTGGGTCTATTTACACTGGCCCACCCTGGCGGACGCGCAGAAGGCGGGCATGTGCTACGACGATTTTTATGAATTTTTCCTTTCGGCCGCGCTCGTGGATTACGAAAAGATGGCGAAAGACATGGAGCCGCTGGTCGAACTGATGGAAAAAACCGATATCGTTCGCCTGGTCGGCCCCGGAACCGACCTGACCTTCTCCATCAAGGACATCCCCGTCGTGCCCTGTCACGGCGAACTGAACATCCCCGACGGCGAGGTGTACTCCGCGCCGGTGAAAAACAGCGCGAACGGCGTTGTGCAATACAACACGCCCGCCATGCGCTACGGCAAAAAATTCGACAACCCCCGCCTCGTCTTTAAAAACGGGCATATCGACGAAGCAAGCTGCGACGGAGACGTCGCCGGTTTCAACGAAATGCTGAACGCCGACGAAGGCGCGCGTTATCTCGGCGAATTCGCCATCGGCGTCAACAACGCCGTCACCCGCTCCATCGGCAACACGCTGTACGACGAGAAGATCGGCGGGTCGTTCCACCTCACGCCCGGCTGCGCATACGCCGACGCGTTCAACGGCAATAAATCGCAATTGCACCTCGACATCGTCTGCATCCAGACCGCGGCGTTCGGCGGCGGCGAAATCTGGTTCG
>CAYUUB010000357.1:0-2416 GCA_964447725.1 uncultured Oscillospiraceae bacterium | reverse complement strand
CATGCCGCGGGAAGCCGCATGCGTCGACCGTTACCACGCCGCCCGCCCGAACCGGCGGAAGAACCCCGCGTGCCTTTGCAGGCAGGGTTTTGCGGCCTACTTCTTCGGGAGGCCGAAATGCCTCTAGAGCAATACGGCTTTTCAAAAGCCGCTCTGGAAGCGGCGCGCGCGCAGGGCGGAGCGGACGACCTGCCCGCGCGCGTGACTGCCGTCCATAAGGAACGCTATGCGCTCGTCTGCGAAAAAGGCGAAGCCTACGCGCGCCTGAAAGCGAGCACGTATTTCAACGACCGCACGGAAGCCTACCCCACGGCGGGCGACTACGTGCTGATTCGGTACAACAGCACCGGGGACAGCGTGATCGTCCGCACGCTCCCGCGCCGCTCCTACTTCGCCCGGCGGAGCCCGGAGCGCGGCCGGGGCGAGCAGGCGGTCGCCGCCAACTTCGACGCCGTGCTCGTCATGCAGTCGCTGAATTCCGACTTCAACCCGAAACGGCTGGAGCGCTACCTCGCGCTCGCGTGGCAGTCCGGCGCGGCGCCGGTGGTCGTGCTGACCAAATCCGACCTCGTCGAAAGCTGCGAAAGCCAGCTTGCGGCGGCCCGCCGGGCCGCCGCGGGCGCGGAGGTGTTCGCCGTCAGCGCAAAGACGGGCGCAGGCATGGACGCGCTCTCGTTCTGCCTCCGCCCGGGAAACACCGTCGTGCTGCTCGGCTCGAGCGGGGTCGGCAAGTCCAGCTTCGTCAACGCGCTGGCCGGCCGGGAAATCATGGCCGTCGGCGGCGTCCGCGAGGACGACGATAAGGGCCGCCACACCACCACGCACCGCCAGCTGATCCTGCTCGAAAGCGGCGTGCTGGTGATCGACACCCCCGGCATGCGCGAACTGGGCATGTGGGAGGCGGACGAAGGCCTCGCCGAGGCGTTTTCGGACGTGGAAGCGTATTTGGGGCAATGCCGCTTTTCCGACTGTCGGCACGAAAACGAACCCGGCTGCGCAGTCCGCGCGGCGATCGAGCGCGGCGAACTGCCGCGGGAGCGCTGGGAGAGCTACCGGAAACTGCAGCGCGAGTCCGGCTACTCCTCCGACCAGGCGAAATATTTGCGGGACAAGGAAAAACGCTTCAAAGAGATCGCAAAATTCAACAAGCGCACCGGCGGGAAGAAGGAATCCGCGCGCTTCGAGGAGCCGTAAAAAAGGCAAACCGGCGTTTCTTGTTTCGCCGGTTTGCCGTGCCGCCGTCCGGTCCGGACGGAAGCGGATTTTGCTCATCCTCGTCAGTCCGCCGGTTTTTTCACGGCGGTCACGCAGAGCTGGGACGCGAGGTTTTTGATCCGGAAGAGGCGGCAGAACGCGTCCCAGAGCAGGCTCAAAAAGTAAAACGGCAGAAAGAAGCCGAAATAGTCGGACTGATAATAGTTGCACTTCAGGTCCAGCACGATAAAGCCGTTTTCCTCGAGCAGGCGGTAAAAGCGCGTGTAATACGTTTTGTCGTAATACGCGCGGAAGCCGTTCGCGCCCTTCAGGTTCGGGTAAACGAAGAAAAGTACCTTCCGCGCGACGCGGTTGGAAAGCAGCCGGTTGAGCAGCGCAAACAGCGCGAACTTGCCCGGGAACACGCTCACGAGGTATCCGCCGTCGTTCAGCGCGCCGTACGCGTTTTTCACGAACGCCGTCTGGTCGGAGAGGTGTTCGAGCACCGAGCAGGACGTAAGCATGTCGATCTTCCCGTAAGGCAGCGGGATCTCCTTAGTGATGTCGGCGACGATCATCCCGTCCACCTTGGAGTTTTCTTTGAGGCGCACGTCCTCGATGTCCACGCCGATGATCCTGAACGCCCCTACGTCCTCTTTGCAGTCGGCGTAGCAGCAGTCCCCGCCGCCGCCGACGTCGTACACGAGCATGCCGGGACGGACGAGCGAACGCACCTTCTCTTCGTAATACCGGTACAGCCGCCGGTCGGAATAGCCGCATTTCTGCCAGAACGCGTCGGCTGCGCGCTTATTCCAGCGGAAAAATCGTTTCACGCACATGTTTTGCCCTTTCGATACTAAAAGCGTTCGCCGCGGGGCGCTCAGCCTTTAAGTTTGCTCTCGCTCGGCGTGCCTTCGAGCAGGATGCTCTGCGTCGGGAACGCAAACTCCACGCCGAGGCGCTCGAACGCTTCCTTGATTTTGAAATTGATTTGCTGGTTCAGCTCCATGTATTGATCGTAATCCGAGCTCAATACAAAATATACGACTTCAAAATTGAGACTGTATGCGCCGTATGCGGAAAAATGCGCGCGGCCGAACGTAACGCCTTCGACGCTTTCGACGAGGCGCTTGATCAGATCGGGGATTTCCCTGAGCTTTGCATACGGCGTGTCGTAGGTGACGCCCAGCGTGAACACGACCCTGCGCTGCTGCATGGACTT
>CAYUUB010000356.1:0-2425 GCA_964447725.1 uncultured Oscillospiraceae bacterium | reverse complement strand
TCGATTCTCAGACGCGCGTCGAGGTTGGAAAGCGGCTCGTCCAGAAGCAGCAACTTCGGGTTGGTGGCGATGGCTCGCGCGATGGCGACGCGCTGCTGCTGCCCGCCGGAAAGCTCGTTGGGATAACGGTCCCTGTATTCCGCGATGCGCATTTTATTCAGCGCGCTCATTACGCGCGCTTCAATGTCCTGCCGCGAAAGCCGCTTGATCTTCAGTCCGAAGGCTACGTTTTCATAGGCTGTCATGTGCGGCCACAGCGCGTAACTTTGGAATACCAGATTCAGATTACGCTTGCTTGGCGCTTCATAAAACGCCTCTTTTGCGTCCACCATGACCTTTTCGTCCATGAGCATCGTGCCGTTTTGCGGCTTTTCCAGACCGGAAATAACGCGCAGCGTCGTGGTCTTGCCGCAGCCGGAAGGACCGAGCAGCGTCATGAAGTCGCCGTCGTCGATGGTCAGATTTATATCCCGAAGGACGTGGTTTTCGCCATAGTATTTGTCGATGTGCTGTAATTCAATCTTACTCATTGCAGATAACCCTTTCTCACTTTCTGATGCTGCCCGGACGGACGATTAACCCCAACTCTTGCCGATGTCGGCGCCGAAGAAGTTCGCAATACGGTAACAAACCAGAATAAACAGCAGGATGACGATCGCGATTGCGTCGGCGCATTGCGGCATTAGGCTTTTGGAGTATTCAAACGCAAGGAACGAAAGCGTATAGTTCGAGGGCGTCATCAGAATTGCGATGAGGTCCAGTTCCTTGGCGATGCTGATGAAGACCAGCATAAAACCCGAGATGAAGCCGTTCTTTGCCAGGGGAATGACAATACTGCGGATCCGCCGCCAGAAACTGGCCCCTGCGATGTCCGCGGCCTCCTCCAGCTCGACGTTGATCTGCATCATGTTCGCCGAGCCGGACCTGCTGGCGAACGGGAAATGCTTTACGATGGAGGTAAGCAAAATCAACGTGAACGTTCCATACAGCGAAGGGATGATACCGCCGAGCCGTGGCTGTGAAAACATGGCGAAGTAGATTGCCGAGAACGCAACACCGGGCATCAGGTAGGGAATGAACACAAGCTGTTCGGTCAGTTTGCCATACCATTTACCGCGTCCCCGCGTGGAGATATAACCGAAGAACTGCCCGCAAAGGGCGGTGATGATGGACGCAATGATCGACAGTTTTACGGTGTTAATAAGGGCGCGTATGAACTCGGAATTCCGGAAGATGCCGTTATATGCATACGACTCCAAAGGTGCTTGATCCAGCGTACCGATCCAGGCGTAGAGCGAAAGATTTTCGATTCCGTATCCACCGCCGGTATAGATCTGGAAGCTTTCCATTACGAGAACAAACGTGGGCATGACCATTGCGGCGAAGAGAAACACCGCAATGAGAATGAGAAGGACGTATTTTGCACGTCCGATATGCATGAGATTGCTGCGAGTACCTTTGCCGCCGATGGTTGCGTAGGACTTTCGCACGCCGATCAGCTTTTGATTTGCGAATATCGTGCCGCTGGCAAGCAAGATCATCAGAATGCTCATTGCATAGCCGACGCCTTTCGGACTGTCGTTGATGAACTCTTTCATGCGTGTAGCCAGCACATAATAGCTGATGCGGTTGCCGAGGTTCGCGGCGACGCCATAGGAGCCGATCGATTTTGAAATCGTCATGATGGCCGCCGAAAGGATCGCGGGGAGCACGAGCGGCAACGTGATGCTTTTGAGTATCTGCGCCTTGTTCGCGCCCTGAATTTCGCCCATTTCCTCCAGTTCGGAGTTGATGGACCGCAGCGAGCCCGACACCATGATGTACGAGAAGGCGTAGTAGTGCAGAGTCATGACGCAGATAATTGCAAACGGGCCGTACGCCAGCCAGTCCGGAATATTGATGCCAAGGCCGGTCAGCAGGCCGAGGCTGCCGGAGGTGCTGTTTCGAAAGACGGCCAGCCATGAGAGCGCCTTGCACCAGGAGGGGATCATATACGGGATGATGATCAGCATACCGAGCAGCTTTTTGCCGGGGATATCGGTGCGAACCATCATCCACGCAAGAAGCGCGCCCAGAGGCACCGAGATCAGCGTTACGAACGCGCCGATCAGCAACGAATGCAGCAGCGGTTCCCAAAGGATCGCGCTTGTCAGCGGACTGGCCAGGAGATATTTCCAGTAAAATAGTGTAAAATCTCCTATGCTTGCGCCCGGTATATTGCGAAGCTCCGCTTTCGCCACCGTGAACGTCGTGCCGATCATGGTAAGAAGCGGAATGACGATCAGGCAGAAAAGCAGAATGAGGCTGAACAGAACGATTACATTGAACGGATTGCCGATGACGCTGAGCGACTGATTTTTCAGGCGCGTCCAAGAAAACGCTTGTTTCGTTTTAGGGGGTTTTCCGTTTGCCATAGTAGTACTCC
>CAYUUB010000355.1:0-2427 GCA_964447725.1 uncultured Oscillospiraceae bacterium | reverse complement strand
ACCCGGGACCTACGGCTTAGAAGGCCGTTGCTCTATCCAGCTGAGCTACAGGCGCTAGACAGCGAGTTCCGAAACAATATTATAGCGGCGGCGGCGGCCAATGTCAATGGAAAACCCGAAAATGGCAAATGCTTTTTGTGCGCCGCGGCATAACAAAATCCGAAAAACCCGTTCCGCGTCAGGCGTTTTTGCCGCAGCAGTTTTTATACTTTTTCCCGCTGCCGCAGGGGCAGGGTTCGTTGCGGCCGATGCGTGCGTCCTTGCGGACGTAGATCCCGCTCGTGCGGTACGCCTTGGCGATCTCCCGCCGCTTTTCTTCGCTCAGCACCGGTTCCCATTCTTTGAGGCTGTAAAGCCAGTGCGCCTTGGCCTTGTGCATGTTGTAAAAGAGCTTTTCAAAGTCGACCTCCAACTCCAGCGCGGTGTCCTCTTTGAGCTTGTCGAGGTCGACCTCCTTTTTCAGGCTGGTGTTGACCCCGTCGATAAAGCCCGCGAACTCCGTCGTCGTCATGTCGAACTTTTCCGCGAGTTCGGCCTCTTTGCCGGCCAGATTACCCGTGCCTTCGGTCAGTATCGTTTTGTACGCCTCGGTCTCTTTTGCAAAGTACGCGTCCCAAAACGCGTCGTGTTCGGCCTGTTTGCGTTCGGTTTCCGCCAGCTTGGTCCATTCTTCGTACGGTTTCATAGTTCCCTCTCCGTCATGATCGTTTGTTTGATATTCATATTCCAAAGCAGCAGCGCGTCCTCGCCCGTGTCGGAATAATACCGCGGGCGGCGCCCGTTCTGCTCGAAATCCAGCGTTTGGTAGAGGCGCCGCGCAACCGCGTTGCTTTCGCGCACCTCAAGCGTCATCTTGTCCGCGCCGAGCCGCATTGCCAGCTCCATCATCGCGAGCATCAGCCGCCGTCCCCTGCCCGCCTGCCGGTAGCCCTGCAGGATGGCGACGTTCGTCATGTGCGCCTCTTCGAACAGCACCCACATGCCCGCGTACCCGCAGATCACGCCGTCCAGCTCCATCACGAGATAGTTCGCAACCTCGTTTCGCAGTTCGCCGAAGAGCGCGTTTTTCGACCACGGCGAACGAAAGCACGCAACCTCGATTTCATACACGCGCGGAACGTCCTTCCGCGTCATCGGACGAATCACTTCTCCGCCCATAGGTGTTTACGCCCTTTCGTTATTTTGTTTTTTCAGCCGCTCCGCCTGGGATGCGCGCAGGTACGTCGGCTCGACCGCGTCCCGCGCCGTTTCCTGGCGCTTCAGCGCCGCGATTCCGACCGCCTTTGCGCGCGGGTATGCGGGCGTTTGCGTATTCGCGTCGCCGCAAAACACCGTGTCCGGCGGGAGCGTTTTGACAAACGGCTCGATCTCCGCCGCACAAGGCTCTATGAGCGTCTCTCCGGCCCGGTAGAGCGCGGCGTAGGCGTTTCCGTTGCGCGCGTCGATCATCGCGCACACGGGCTTAGCCGCTTCGCCGCAGGCGGTGTACAGCGCGTACAGCGCGTCGACCGGGACGACTTTCTTTCCCAGCGCGAACGCCATTGCGTTGATGAGGCTCACGCCGATGCGCACGCCCGTAAACGAGCCGGGGCCGATATCCACGGCGAACAAACCGATCTCTTCGGCGTCCGTCCCCGTTTCGCTCAAAAGCCGGTCGATCAGCGGCGCGACGGTCTCCGCGTGCTTCCTTTTGCCGTCCGCTTCCAACTCCAGCACGCAGGTTTCCCCGTCGAACAGCGCCACGGTCGCAACCGCGGCGGTCGTGTCGGCCGCAAGGAGTTTCACAGCGCATCCACCACGCTTTCGTATCGTTTTCCGTACGCGACGGCCTCGATCGTGCGTTCGTCGTCCCCGCTGCCTGTTAGGTGCAGCTCCAGCCGCTCGTCCGGAAGCGCCTCCGGCACGCGCTCAGCCCACTCGAGGACGATCAGCGCGTCTTCTTCATTCAGATAGTCTTCAAACCCGATTGCGAAGAGCTCCTCAGCATTGCCGAGGCGGTACGCATCGAAGTGGATCAGCCGCGGGTGCGTGTCGTATTCGTGCACGATGGTGAACGTCGGCGAGCGTACTTCGCTTGTGCCGAGGGACGCGCCCATGCCGCGAACGAGCGCGGTCTTGCCCGCGCCGAGGCCGCCGTAAAGCGCGACGAACGCGGGCGCCGCCAGCGCGGAAGTCAAACGCGCGCCGAGCGCTTCGGTGTCCTGTTCGGTTTTGCTTGTCAGCGTCTTCACGTTGCGTCGTTTCCTTTAATAAATGCCCTGATCGAGCAGTTCGCGCGAAAAGTCGCCGAAGCGGTCCTCGCGGATGGCGTTTCTCACGTCCTCCATGAGCCTGAGCGAAAAGCGCAGGTTGTGCATGGTCAGAAGCTGCGCGCCGAGGATCTCCTTTTCCTTGACGAGGTGGCGCAGGTATGCGCGCGTAAAGTTC
>CAYUUB010000354.1:0-2429 GCA_964447725.1 uncultured Oscillospiraceae bacterium | reverse complement strand
TCGATATGCCGGAGCGATCTCGATCAGCCAGACGACGCCGCTTCGCGCGCGCGCGTTCAGAAGCGGATATTTCGGAAGCGACACGGCGACGGCGAGTTACTTTATCTATACCGGCGCGGACACGCTTCAAAACCACCGCACGTCCCTAACGATCGTCAGCCTGGTGACCGACCCGGAGAATTTGTGGGACGGCGAAACCGGCATTTATGTCATCGGCGACGACTATGCGGCGGTATCCGGGCAGGATGCGACCGACATCACGATGGACGCCGGTATGAACGATTCCAACTGGAACATCGTCAACTTCAACGCGCAACCGATTTCGCACCCCGATCCGCTGGGGCGCAACTGGGAACGCGACGTGCATTTCGACGTGATCGACGAAACGGGCACGTATGAGTACGACGCGGACGGCGTTATCCGCATCTTCGGCGCGTTTTCGCGCAACAAGGAGCAAAAGGGCCTTGCGCTGATCGCCCGCGCCGGCTATGGCGATTCAGTTTTTTCGGATCAGTTTTTTGACGGCCTCGACATCACGGACTTCAAGTCGCTGATTCTCCGCGCGAGCGGTCAGGATGCAACCCAAAGCCGCATCCGCGACATCGTCATTTCGTCGCTGCTGGGGGATGCGGACCTTGGACTCTCGGCCGATCAGGATATCTATGTGCAGGCGTACCGTCAGGTGGTCGTGTATCTCAACGGTCAATATTGGGGCGTGTACAACCTGCGCGAAAAGATCACGAAATTTTTCGTCGCCTCGCATTACGGCATTTCGGACCCCGACAGCATCGATATGCTGATGGGCAACGGCAACGTCAACTGCGTGATTGCGGGCGACGGCTGGGAAGACTACAGCGACATGGTCGAATGGGCGGGCGATCACGACCTGAGCAATTCCGCCAATTATGACTATATCTGCTCGCTGATGGACGTTGAAAACTACGCGACCTACTGCGCGGCGGAGATCGTCGTCGGCAATACCGACACGGGCAACATCAAGTACTGGCGTTCGTCGGAGACCGACAACAAGTGGCGTTGGCTGTTTTACGATTTCTGTTGGGCGATGAACCGCAACGACAAAAATTCCGACGCGTATACGTCGGGTTACCGGCGCGACTTTTTCACCCGCTACTTCGATCCGGAAGGTCACGGATCGGGCAAAGCGACCTCGACGGAGTTGTCCCGCGCCCTGCTTGAGAATGCGTCGTTCAGGCAGTTGTTCCTTGAAAAGGTCGCTTTAATGCTCAACGAGGTCTATACGCCGGAGAAGATCAACGCGCGCGTAGACGAATGTCAGGCGGCGATTTTCGACGAAATGGCGTATGATGTTGACATTTGGGACGATATAACGTATACCTCTTGGCAGCAGCACTGTGACCATATTCGCACGTATGCGAACAATTATCAGGACTATTGTCTGAAGTACGTACAGGCGTATTTCAACTTAAGCGATTCGGAAATGATAAGCATTTTCGGGCGCGTTTCATCACTGGAAGGCTAAGGGTATGGCCAATCGAAAACAGCTTGCCGGGAAACCGTACCGGCACGAACTGAAATACATCATCTCCGAAGGGGAGCACACGCTGCTTGCAACGCGGTTGAAGGCGTGCTTGCGGCAGGATTATTACGCATCCAAAAACGGCGGCGAATATTTCATTCGCAGCCTGTATTTCGACGATCCCTACGATTCCGCCGTTTCGGAAAAAATCGAGGGCACAGGCTCGCGCGATAAGTTCCGAATCCGTATTTACAATCTTTCGGACAGCGCCATTAAACTTGAGCGGAAGCATAAGGAAGGGCAGTATATCAAAAAGGACAGCCTCTCGCTCAGCCGGGCGGAGTGCGACGCGATCGTCCGGGGCGATCTGGAGTGCCTCAAGCGCAGGCCGGAACCGTTTGCCATGCAGATATACGGCATCTTCAAGTCCAACTATATTCGCCCGAAGGTGCTTGTGGACTATGTGCGCGAGCCGTATGTATTCCCGGCCGAGGACGTCCGTATCACGTTCGACAGGGATGTCCGGACGGCGATGCGTGTGACCGATTTGTTCAACCCGCATCTTGCGACGTATCCCGTCTGGGACCTGAAAAACTGCATGATACTGGAGGTCAAGTTCAACGAAAGCCTCCCGATGTTCGTGCAGGAACTGCTGACGGTCAATGCCGCCCAGCATACCGCCGCCAGCAAATACGTGTTTTGCCGTCAGTACGAGTTTTAAATGCACTTTTGCGCAGTGCGCGCAACGTTTACACCAGGATGATGTGAAGGAGGAACCATATGAATTCCATTATGCTCGCGGATTCGGACCCGCTGGCGACCGCGTTCAATATCAAGGAGCTGTTTTCAAGCACGCTCAATCCGCTGCAGGTGATTCTCACGCTGCTGATCGCGCTGGCGATCGGAGGGTTTTTGTATTTCATCTACAAAA
>CAYUUB010000353.1:0-2432 GCA_964447725.1 uncultured Oscillospiraceae bacterium | reverse complement strand
CCGGCATGATCCTCATGATGATCGGCGGGATGCTGCATTCGCCGACGCCTGCGTTTGCGCTTAAAATCGGCATTATCGCCGTGCTTGCCCTGGTGACCGGGCCGCTTTCGACCCATGCGATTTTGAGAAGCGCGCGCATCAGCGGATACAAACTCAAGCTTGGGGAGCGCGTTTGACCGTTCGCCGAACGATCGCCGGAGAAACGGAAAGGAGGAAGCGAACCGTATGACCGGGATGTTGGAAATCATGATGGTCGTGGCCCTTGTCGTACTGGCGTTTATGACCGTTCAGACGATACGCCTGCGCCGCGCGGTGATCTACCTCGGCGCGTTTTCGCTGATCGCTTCCTTTGCATACCTTGCCTATAATGCGCCGGACGTAGCCATTGCGGAGGCGGTCATCGGCTGCACGCTGGCCACCGTGCTTTTCCTGATTGCGATGAAGAAATACCGCGTCATCACGATTTACTATGTGCAGGACGAGGCGGACGTTACGTCGTCCATCCGGAAGGAGCGCCGCGAGCTGACGCGCTCGCTGGAGCATTTCCTTCTTGAGCGAGGATACGAGCCGCACATCGTTTCGACGGGCTGCGAGGACCGAAAGCTCGGCATACACGATTTTATCATCCGCCACGATCAAAACGATATCGGCATTTACTCCGCGGGCTTCCATTATATGTCCGTTCAGATGCAGGAATATCTCGAAGAACACAAACCGCCGCATCTGGACATCACCCTGCATTTGACCGATGCGGGCGCCTGCGCGCCGGGACAGGAGGAAACGCGGCATGAAGCATAGGGCGAAACGAAGATATATTGCGATACTGGCGCTCTGCCTGCTGATTGCCGCGGGCGTGGTCGTATTATACGTATCGTCCGGTGCGACGGGAATCGACGCGTCGGCGGCAAGGGACTATGTGGCCGAAAAACACGCGGACGATACGTCGGCGGCAAACGCGGTCACCGCGGTCTATCTGAACTACCGTTTTTGGGACACCCTGTTTGAAGCGCTGATCCTGCTGATTTCCGTTCTGGCGATCAGGCTTCTGTCGTGGAACGCAAGGACGCAGGACGGAACGGAAAACCGCATGTCGACCGGAAGGGAACGATGAATGAAGGATAGCGCGATCATTCAAACAACTTCAAAGATCCTGATACCGTTCGTCATCGTCTTCGGGCTTTATGTGATCATCAACGGAGCGGACAGCGTGGGCGGCGGCTTTCAGGGCGGCGCGGTTTTGGCCGCGGCCTTTATCGTGCGCTGGCTGATTTCGCCGAATCGGCAGATCAGCGTGCGGTATATGAAAGTTGTGGAACGGATTCTGCTCCTGGCGCTTTTTGCGTCGGGTATGCTGCTGCTCGGCCATGAGATGGACATGACGTACCTTCAGGGCAGGGTGTGGATGGTCGCGGCCAACCTCATGATCGGAATCAAGGTGGCCTGCGGCCTGACCATCATCTTTTACCGGTTTGTATTCATTGAAAGCAGGTGAACCAGTTTGAACATTGGCGAAATCGGCGCAATCGTGATATTTTTCCTGGGCGTTTACGGGATGGTCGTCCATCGCAACATCATGAAATCCATTCTGTCGCTGAGCGTCATGGACACGGCGGTCATCCTCTTTTTTCTGGCAGGCGGCGGAAGCGGGTCCACGGCCGCCCCGATCGGCACCGAAATCGCAGCCGGTGCGGCGGACCCCATACCGCAGGCGCTGATGATCACCGCAATCGTCATCGGCGTGGCGGTCACGGCCGTGGCGCTCACGATGCTGATCTATATTCACAACAAGTACGGCACGAGCAACTGGGAAAAGGCCGGAAAGATGCGTGAGCGTCCATGATGCCGCCGCTTTGGACGCCGGTGCTTCTGCCCGTCGGCTTCGGAATCCTGATTTACGCGCTGCCGGAGCGCTTGAAGCGCGCGCTTTCCTTTGTCGCCGCCGGGGCGCAGCTTGCCGCGTGTATTCGGCTCTTCCGGCAGGTTTGCATTGCGCCGGTTTCACTTTCGCTCGGCGGATGGAATCCTCCCGTGGGGATCATGCTGTATGCGGACCGGCTTGCGGCGACGATGACGCTGCTGACCGCGTTCCTGTTTCTCGTACTGCTGGTGTTCGAAGCCGACCGCCTGGTTTCCGACAAGAATTTCTGCATGCTGTTCCTGATTCTGGAGGGACTGCTCAGCGGCATCTTTCTCCTGGACGATCTGTTTTCCATCTTTATTTTCGTCGAGGTCTCGACGCTGGTTGCGGCGCTTTTGATCATGTTCCGCAGGGACAGCCGCTCGATGTACGACGGGCTGTTTTACATGGTTATCAACATCTTCGCGTCCACGTTTTTCCTGTTCGGGCTTGCGATGCTGTACAAACAGACGTGGCAGTTCAGCCTGCAGGTACTCGGCCAAATCTTGCCGGACGTGGAGAATATGACGCCCCT
>CAYUUB010000352.1:0-2438 GCA_964447725.1 uncultured Oscillospiraceae bacterium | reverse complement strand
AAGAAGCCGGAGGAAAACGAATAGGCAAAAAAGCGATCGGTTCAGCCGATCGCTTTACTGTATAGACGATTAAAACAATTTAAAAATGTGGGTGCTGAACCAGGAATAGCCGAGGTCGTAATACGGGATCCATTTCATCGTCATTGCGACGCCGCCGACGACCCAGAGCAGAAAAATGCACACGATAATTAGCAGAACGACGGTGAGCGTGTGGCCGGGGCTCTTTTTTTTGCGTGGCGCAAAAGCTTCGTCGAACACATCGTTCCGGCCGGAGCGGCAGCTGGAACGCGCCGCCTTGTCCCGTTTTACGCCCTGCTGCTGCGCCCTTGCCTCCGCCTCGGCCGCAAGGTCCTCGCGCGGGTCAAACGTGCGCGAGGCGGGCTGCTGTTGCGCCGCAGGCATGTTTGCTGTTTGCTGTGCGTGTGGTTCGGCAGGCCGGACGGCATCTTCGCCGTATAATTCCTGCTCAAGCTCGTCCTCGATGTAGCTCATGTCGTTGCCGATTTGCGCGTAGGCGGAAATATTGCGCTCGATCAGGTCGCCGAACCAAAACGACCACCCGTCCTCGTCCGGGCGTTGCTGAACGGTGGACACAAACTGGCCGAATACCTGCCGCGCGGCTTCGCGCGCAAGCTCTTTATCCTGCGTACGCTCAAAAGCGCGCAGGTAAACCGCGTTGCCATAGATGGAAACCAGATCCTTTACCGCGTTCTTGTCGCCAAGGCGGATCCGGCGAACCAATTCTTCGAGCTGCATATGTTTGCTCCCATACCCCGAATATAATAATTTATTATATCATGTTTGTTATTGACTGAAAAGCATGCGGCAGGATGAACGGAACGTACGGCCCGGATTTGACAAAAAGGAAGATTTCGGGTATATATATTATTTTGGTTGGCAAGCATGAATAGCCGACAGAAAACTTTGGAGGTAGCGACATGGAAACGGATGTTGTGATCGTTGGAGCCGGTCCGGCCGGTATATTTACGGCACTTGAAATGCGCAAACGCAGCAGCAAGCAACGCATCCTGATCGTAGAAAAGGGCGTGGCGGTGGAAGACCGGCGCTGCCCGAAAGCGGTGACGGGGAAATGCGTGAACTGCAAACCATACTGCCACATTACCACCGGGTTTTCCGGCGCGGGCGCTTTTTCCGATGGGAAGCTGTCGCTTTCGCATGAAGTCGGCGGCGACCTTCCTTCGCTGATCGGCGAACGGAAGGCGCAGGAAACCATCGACTATACGGACAGCATCTACCTTTCCTTCGGTGCGGACGAGCACGTCGAGGGCATCGGCAATACCGACGCGGTAAAAGAGATTCGCCGCCGCGCGATCAGCGCCGGACTGAAGCTGGTCGACTGCCCGATCCGCCACCTCGGCACGGAGAAGGCGCAGGACATCTATTATGCGATCGAGCAATATTTGCTCGAGCATGACGTCGGGCTCCTGTTCGGGCACGCCTGCACGGACCTTTTACTCGAAAACGACGTCTGCCGCGGCGTTGTGGTGGAAAAAGGGACGACCTCGTTCGACATCAGGGCGAAAAACGTCGTGATTGCGACGGGCCGTCGCGGTGCGGACTGGCTGTCCGGCATCTGCGCCGAGCACGGCATCGCGCACCAGCCGGGGACGGTCGATATCGGCGTGCGCGTGGAGGTCCGAAACGAAGTGATGGACAAGGTGAACGAGGTGCTTTACGAGTCCAAGCTGATCGGCTATCCGCAGCCGTTCCGCAACAAGGTGCGCACCTTCTGCCAGAATCCGGGCGGCTTCGTCAGTCAGGAGAACTACGACAACGACCTCGCCGTTGTCAACGGCCATGCTTACAAGGAGAAAAAATCGCCCAATACGAACCTTGCGATCCTCTGCTCGCATAATTTCAATATTCCGTTCGACCAGCCGATTGCGTATGCGCAGAAAGTCGGCGAGCTGACGAACATGCTGGGCGCGGGGCATATCCTTGTGCAGCGTTACGGCGACATTTTGGACGGTAAACGCACATGGCAGAGGGAACTGTCGTTTTCCAATGTGGTGCCGACGCTGCCGGACGCGGTCGCGGGCGATATTACGGCGGCCATGCCGTACCGTGCGATGACGAACATCATCAACTTCATTCAGGCGGTCGACCAGGTCGTGCCGGGATTTGCCGCGAACGAAACGCTGCTGTATTCGCCGGAACTCAAATTCTACAGCAACCGCGTCAAGATGGACGACAGCTTTACGACCAACGTTCCGGGCCTGTTTACGCTCGGCGACTCCAGCGGGTGGACGCGCGGCTTAATGATGTCTTCCGTCATGGGCGTGCTCATGGGGCGCCGCCTTGCTGCGGAAGAACGGTAATTGAATTCCTATCATGTTAAACAAGAGCGCTTGCCATGCGGCAAGCGCTGAGACCGTCAAAAAACATGTTTTTTGACGGGATAACCACGTTTTGCCTCT
>CAYUUB010000351.1:0-2449 GCA_964447725.1 uncultured Oscillospiraceae bacterium | reverse complement strand
ATAAGCATAGATGATCGCCAGTAAAACGCAGGAAAAATATTCAAAAACAATGATTTCTTTCACAGCCTGCGCGCTCTCCATTAATCGAAACTTGTATTCATATACATTTTACACTACCGGTTAAAGCATTTCAACCATTTGCGCATATTTATGAAATTATGTAACCTGCTTAAATAAAATTGAAGAAAATTGCCTTTGTTTTTGTCATATTTTGTTGAATATAGTAATTATTCGTTCGATTGTTGGCTAACTTTTCATCGGGAAATGTAACACAAACGCAGTGTATACCGTGTTTGTGCGGTTTGCTTTTTTTGATTATCGTCATTGTTTATACATCGTTTCATAGTAAGCTGTATATTCGCCCGTGAGCACATGCTCCATCCAATCCGTATGCGTCCGATACCAGGAAATCGTCTCGTCCATGCCCTGTTCAAACGTGTACTCCGGCGCCCAACCAAGCGTCGTCGTAATCCTGGTATTGTCGATAGCGTAACGGCGGTCGTGTCCGGGCCTGTCCTTCACATACGTGATGAGCGACTCGTCACGTCCGAACGCATGCAAGATCCGTTTTACGATTTCGATATTCGCGCGCTCGTTGTTCCCGCCAATGTTATAAACCTTTCCGGAATCCCCGCACGTCAGGACCGTATAAATCGCGCTGCAGTGATCGGACACATGCAGCCAGTCGCGAATCTGCATGCCGTCGCCGTACACCGGCAGGGGCTTCCCGGTCATACAGTTATGAATCATGAGCGGAATCAGCTTTTCCGGAAATTGGTACGGCCCGTAGTTGTTCGAGCAGCGCGTGATGTTGAGCGGCATGCCGAACGTTTCGTGATACGCGCGGCAAACGAGGTCCGCGCCCGCTTTGGCGGCCGAATATGGGCTGTTCGGCGAAAGCGGCGTCGTTTCCGTGAACATGCCGTCCTCTCCAAGCGCGCCGTACACTTCGTCGGTAGACACCTGCAAAAACTTCACACCGCCGCGAAATTCACGGCTGTACTTGTCGTCCGGCGCAGTCTTCCAGTGCTGCTTCGCCGTGTCGAGCAGCACTTGCGTGCCGATCACGTTGGTCGTTAAAAAAACCTCCGGGTCGACGATGCTGCGGTCGACATGCGATTCCGCGGCGAAGTTGACCACGTGTGTAATATCGTATTTCGAAAAGAGTTCGTCCATCTTTTCGCGGTCCCGAATGTCCGCGCGGACAAAGGAATAACGCTCGCCTTCCGGTATGCCGTCAAGGTTCTCGAGATTTCCCGCGTAGGTCAGCGCATCGACGTTGACGATCCGGTGTTCCGGCGCGTTGGAGCGCATCCACCGGATGAAATTGCTGCCGATAAAGCCGGCGCCGCCGGTGACGAGAATGTTCATCGTTCGCCCTCCTATTTCCCTTCGCTCGCCAGCGCAAGCAGGTATTGCCCGTATTCGGTCATCTTCAGCTCCTGTCCGAGTTCTTCGAGCTGGTTTGTCGTGATAAATCCGCGCCGCCACGCAATCTCCTCGATGCAGGAGATATAGAAGCCCTGGCGGGACTGGACGGCCTCGACGTATTCCGCGGCTTTGAGCATGCCTTCCGGCGACCCCGTGTCCAGCCAGGCCATTCCGCGGCCCAGAAGCTCCACGTGCAGCTCGCCGGATTCCAGATAGGTATTGTTGACGGACGTGATTTCAATCTCGCCACGCCACGACGGGCGGACGTGTTTTGCAATCTCCACCACGCGGTTGTCGTAAAAATACAGCCCCGGAACGGCGTAATTCGATTTGGGATGCTCCGGTTTCTCCTCGATCGAAATGACGCGGTTGTCGTCGTCGAACTCCACGACGCCGAACGCGCGCGCATCCTTGACCGGATAGCCGAAGATCGTCGCGCCCTTTTCGCGGCGGATGGCGGCCTGAAGCGTCGCCGTCAGATCCTGCCCGTAAAAGACGTTGTCCCCCAGGATCAGGCAGACCGGGTCGTTTCCGATAAACTCTTCGCCCAGGATGAACGCGTCGGCAAGGCCGCGCGGCGTTTCCTGCACCTTGTAGGAAAAACGCATGCCGAGGCGTTCGCCCGTGCCAAGCAGGCGTTCGTATACCGGCGTGTCCTCCGGAGTCGAGATGATCAGCACGTCCTTGATGGAAGCGAGCATCAGCACGGACAGCGGATAGTAAATCAGCGGCTTATCGTAGACCGGCAGAAGCTGCTTGCTGACCGCTTTGGTGCTCGGATACAGCCGGGTACCCTTTCCACCCGCAAGAATGATGCCTTTCATATGATATCCTTTCTGAACCGCGCCCGGTTCGCTGATGATCCGCGATGCGGCGTTCCCGCCGGCAGTTTCCACCGGCGCTGGCTGCTCTTCTTCAATCGCCGGGTCTTCGCATGCGCCGCATTTTCCCCCAAGTTCTTCCAGGTTGGAAACGTCGAATCCCTCCGTGCTTTCCGGCATGAAGATCACTTTCAGCG
>CAYUUB010000350.1:0-2453 GCA_964447725.1 uncultured Oscillospiraceae bacterium | reverse complement strand
TGAATATCCACCGAAATCCGCTTTGCGGCAGAAATTTCGAGTATTATTCCGAGGACCCGCTTTTAACGGGCAAAATGGCCGCCGCGCTGACGCGGGGCGTACAGCGTCACGGCGGCGTCGGCGTCACGATTAAGCACTATGCCTGCAACCATCAGGAAAACGACAGAACGAAAGTTTCCAGCGACCTTTCCGAGCGTGCGCTTCGCGAGATCTACCTCAAAGGATTCCAGATTGCGGTTCGTGAAAGCGATCCGATGGCGGTGATGACGAGCTACAATCGGATTAACGGCGTGTATACCGCCAACTCGCACGACCTCTGCACGACGGCGCTGCGAACCGAGTGGGGCTTTCGCGGCGTAGTCATGACGGACTGGAGTTCGACGGGCGACCACAACGGCGAACACGCGCTCTGCATTCCGGCGGGAAACGATCTGATTATGCCGGGCAACAAAAAGGCGCGAAAAGAGATGCTCCGGGCGATCCGTGGCGGGCGGATCACGCGCGAGCAACTGCTGACTTGTGCGCGGCGCGTGCTGGCGATGGTGATGCACAGCAGCGTCGCCACGGAACGCCGAGGATGAACAGGGGAATCGTATGCGGGCAATTCATCTGAGAACGGAATATCTGGAAAATCCAATGGCGCTCGACGTCCGTTCGCCACGGCTTTTCTGGCGCTGCGCTTCGGAACACGGAGAGACGGATCAGCGCGCATATCGCATCATGGCGCGAAACGAAGCGGGCGAAACCCTCTGGGACAGTGGCAGGGTGGCGTCCGCGCGTTCGACGCATATTGCCTATGAAGGCGCGCCGCTTTCCAGCCGCGCGCGCGTCCGCTGGCGCGTGAAGCTCTGGGACGAAACGGATTTTGAGGGGGAATGGAGCGAGCAGGCCGGTTTTGAGATCGGTTTGATTTCTCCTTCCGACTGGACGGCGAAGTGGATCGCCGCTCCGCTCGTCCCTTCAGGGAAACTGCGATATCCCGCGGGTTATTTTCAAAAATCGATCCGGATTCGGAAGCCTGTTCAAAGCGCGCGGCTGTACGCGACCGCCTGCGGGCTTTATACTGCGCAGATCAACGGCGTTCGCGTCGGAACCGATCGGCTGACGCCCGGATATACGGATTATTCCAAACGGTTGCAATATCAAACCTATGACGTGACGCGCTTGCTCGGGCAGGGGGACAACACGCTGACCTTCGCGCTCGGCGACGGCTGGTTTCGCGGGAGCATCGGCGCGTATAACCTGCGCTGCGTCTATGGAACGCAAACGAAACTGCTGGGGCAAATGGAACTGCGCTATGCCGACGGCAGCACGCAGACCGTCGGAACGGACGGCGGCTTTCTTTGGAGCGATGGCGGCCCGATCCGTGAAAACGACCTGAAAAACGGCGAAATTTTCGACGCGAGCCGACGGCCGGCCTTCCGTGAACACGCGAAGGAAACGACATGCAAAGCTAGGCTCGTCTGCTCCGGCAACGTGCCGGTACGCGAGCGCGAGCGCTTTTCTGCGCGGCTGATTCGCACGCCGAACGGGCAGAGCGTGCTCGATTTTTCGCAGAATATCGCGGGATACGTCGAGTGCACGGTCCCCGCCGCGCCGGGGAAAACGGCGACGCTGCGGTTTGGCGAGACGCTGGACCGGGACGGCAACTTCACACAGAGCAATCTGCAGATTTCGGCGCGTCCGAAGCGTCCGACGCTGCAGCGGGTGCAGATCGCGTGCTCGGACGCGCCGGTTTCTTACAAACCCGAGTTTTGCATCTTTGGTTTTCGTTATGTGCTGGTGGAAGATTGGCCCGAGGCGATCGACCCGGCGGCTTTCGCCGCGATCGCGGTGTATTCGGACATGGAGGAAACGGGGGCGTTTGCCTGCAACCACCCGCTCGTCAACCGCCTCGTGGAGAACACGCGCTGGAGCATGAAGGGCAATTTTCTCGATGTTCCGACAGACTGCCCGCAGCGTGAGCGCAATCCCTGGACGGGGGACGCGCAGGTGTTCTTCGAAACGGGAGCGTATTTGATGGACGTTGCGCCGTTCATGCGTAAGTGGCTGACCGACGTTTTCGACGCGCAGAAGCGAAACGGCTGCGTGCGCTCGCTCGCGCCGCACGGCGCGGAGAGCTGGTTCGTTAAGGGCATGGACGGTTCGGTCGGCTGGGCGGACGCGATCATACTGATTCCGTATCGATACTATCAGCTGTATCGCGACGAGTCGCTGCTGCGCTCGGCCTACCCTGCGATGCGCAGGTATGCCGAGTTCATGATCCGCCGCTGCCGAATGGTCAGCCTGCTGGCAAAACCGCGCAGAAACCCGTACCGCCGCTATACTTATTCGGTCGGCCAGCACTGGGGCGAATGGGCCGAGCCAAAGGAGGACCATTTTGAGGGCTTCCTCGCGCTCGGGCTGCCGCGGCCGGAGGAAGCGACGGCGTATCTGGCGTATTCGATGCGATG
>CAYUUB010000349.1:0-2467 GCA_964447725.1 uncultured Oscillospiraceae bacterium | reverse complement strand
TTGCCGGTTTCCTTTTTGAAGATTGCGCACAGATGCGTCCGGCTGATACCGACCGCGGACGCCACCTGTTCGAGCGAAAGCTTCCTGTTGATGTTTTTGTTGACGTAGCGGATGGCGGCGGTTACATGCTGGGAGTAGCCGCCGCCGTAGCTGAGTGCCTCCACGCGGGAGGTAAAGTCGATCAGCATGGCCATATTAAGCTTTGTCAGCGAAGTATAGTCGCTTAGCAGCTCCGCTTTTTGTATGTAGGAGTCGCTCAGCGCAAACGAAGTCTCGTGGGAAAGCCCTCCGCGAATTGCGGCGCGGCTTGCGAGCGTCGCGGCGCAGATGAACATATTTTTGCGCTGACGCAGTTCGTCGTGCGCAATCCGGCCCACGCTTCCGGTCGGAGGGCCGGAGAGCATTGTTTTGAGCGCGTCCGTCTGCCCGGCGGTGATGTAGGAGAGCATCTCCTGCTCCATCTGGTACGTGTTGTGAATCGTTTCCCGCCCCGGGCCGGCTTCCTCGTCCGGGGCGGAGAGGCCTTCGCGCGGCGGCACGGGGAGGATGTCCTGCGAGATGAGCGCAGAAATGGGGAGCTTTTTTTTATTTAAGAAATAATGGATGAAGCACAATACCTGCAGAAAGCTTTCAACGGGATAGGACGGTATGTTGTCCAGATAATAGCGGAACTCCCTCATGCGCTCGTGCGTGATGCCGAGGGTTCGCATGAGCGCGTGGATTTGATCGGAACCGGGCCGGATGGTGAAAGCGGGACCGATTGCAATCGTAATATCCGCCTTTTCATAGGAAACGGTACCGAAAAACAGCAAATTGCTCTCAAAGAAACGAACGCTGTCGGCACTGGATTGCATCTCTTCCCGGACCAGGGCGATCGGGTCCGGGTCAAACCTGACGTTGCTGCATTCGCAGAATAAGGCGCCGTTTCGATACAGGCGCACCTGCAGCCCCATCAAATGGCTCAGCGTTTCGCAGACATAAACGTAATCCATCGTGTAATCCTCCAATATGCAGTAATATTATACAATGAATCGGAAGATATTATAAGACGGTTTCATACCGTTCCTCTATAATTGGATTATAAAAAGAAGAAATCCATATCCGGGTTATCCCGGCGAAGACCTTTCGCAAAATGTTCATCGTTTTGAAAACAACAGAGCGCGTTGGCGATTTTTCCACCAGCCGTATACCGGACCGTTTCGGCCAAAGAACGGATTTCCGACAAAGAAATAATAATCGAGGACAAATTCATGAAACGTACGAAAGACCTGCTGCAGGCGCATGTATTCGACTCGCGCGTGTCGTCCGCCGACACAACCAAAAAGGAACGCTGGCTGGGCTACATGCTTGGGCCGGCCGGCGCGCTGCTGCTCAACGCGGTGCTTGCGACCTACCTGAACGTATATTATACCGACGTGCTGAAGCTGACCTCGGTCTGGAGCGGCGCGTTCCTTGTGGTATTTCCGATTATATCGAAGATCGTGGACGCGGTCACAAACCTGGTTATGGGGTATGTCATTGACCGCACGAAGACCCGGCAGGGAAAGGCGCGGCCATGGCTGCTGCTCTCCGCCCCGCTTTTAACGATCACCGGCATCCTGCTGTTTATCGTGCCGGAGGCAAACGAAACGGTAAAGGTCATCTGGGTGATGCTTTCCTATAACCTGTTTTATTCGTTTGCCTACACGATATTCAACATGAGCCACAACCTCATGGTTCCGCTGTCCACGCGCGACATCATGCAGCGCGGCAAGCTCTCGGTCTTTAATCAGATTGCAACTATTATGATGAGCGGTATTTTAGTCGCGCTCATCTTCCCGATGCTTGTCCTCCCCTCGATCGGTATCGACAAGAGCCGCTGGATTACCGTAATGAGCGTCATCGCCGTGATTGCGCTGCCGCTGACGATCCTTGAGTATTATTTCACGAAAGAGCGCGTCACCGCGGAAACCGCAGAGGACACAACCGAAAAAATTCCATATCGAAAACAGCTCAAGGCGATCCTGACCGACCGCTACATGCTGATTATTTATGGCTACTTCTTGATTCAGACATTCGGAACGAGCATCAAAAACCTGAGTCTGGTCTATTACTGCAACTACGTTTTGGGCACCTATAACGACGGCATCACGCAGACGCTGATCTCGATGATTGGCGGGATTCCGATGGGCATCGGCATCTTTGCGGTCTGGCCGCTGGCCAAGCGCTTCGGCAAGCGCAACGTCACATTGGTCGGATTTATTCTGTACGCCATCGGCGGCGCGATCTGCTGGATGTTTTCCAAAAACCTTGTGATGGTGCTGATCGGCCAGTTTATCAAAAATACCGGCGGCCTGCCCTGCGCTTATGTGTTTATGGCGCTGTTTGCGGACACGCTGGATCACATCGAATGGAAAGCCGGCTTCCGCTGCGACGGCATCTCCATGTCCATTTATAATACGATCGCCGTCGCTATGGTCGGTATTTG
>CAYUUB010000348.1:0-2469 GCA_964447725.1 uncultured Oscillospiraceae bacterium | reverse complement strand
CGGAATATGTCGACGAGCATATCGGCGGCGAATACCAGGAGGACGACATCCACAAGTACATCCTGTAAGGGGACGGGAAAAACGGGAGGACACCGCCGCGGCGCGATACGGAAGCAGGCGCCTGATCAAAGCGCAGAAACGCGCCGCCGGAAAGGAAACGACCGGATTATTGAAACGACTTGCCAAAAACGCCGTGTTCGGCTGCATACTGGCCGTTTTTTGCCTGCTCGCGTTCGGATGCGAACAAGACGAAGTGCAGACGGTTATGATGGACCTTGCGACGCCGACCCCGACGCCGGAAATGATCGCGATCGGCGACGCGCCGCTTGAGGACGCGTATTCCATATCGATCGTTTCGCCGGACGAAGAGCAGAGCGCTTCCGGCGCGACGGTCGTTTCGGACGAAGAGGTCTTCAGCGTGATTGCGACCTCGGTCCCGACCGCGACGCCGGTGCTGACGCCGACCGCGGTTCCGACCGTCCCGCCGACGCCGACGCCGACCCCGACGCCAACCCCGACGCCGACCCCAACGCCTACGCCGAAAGCAACGGCGACGCCAAAGGTCACGGCAACCCCGAAGGTCACGGCGACCCCGACCCCGAAGGTCACGGCAACGCCGACACCGAAAC
Source organism: uncultured Oscillospiraceae bacterium (assembly GCA_964447725.1). Lineage (GTDB taxonomy): Bacteria > Bacillota > Clostridia > Christensenellales > CAG-138 > UBA7703. The sequence continues at coordinate 1,840 of CAYUUB010000348.1, read as the reverse complement.
CCACGGCAACGGCGACTCCGAAGCCTACGGCGACCCCGACCCCGAAGCCTACGGCAACGCCGACGCCGGAGGTAACGGCAACGCCGACCCCGACACCGACTGCAACGCCGGCGCAGACGTCCTCGCAGGAACTGCCGGACGTTTCCAGCGGCGCGTACGACGCCGAGGATATTTTGCTTGCCGCGCGCGTTGCGTACTTCGAAGCGGGCAGGACCGAGGAAGGCTACCGCGCCGTGCTGTGCGTCATCGTAAACCGCGTCGAGGCGAGCAAATGGCCGGACACGGTCTACGACGTCGTGTACCAGAAGAGCCAGTTTACCGTCGTCAGCCGGAGCGATTTCCTGACGAAGACCATCCCGGACGACGTGATCGGCTATGCCGACGACGTGTTCAACGGCGGGAACCGCCTGCTGCCGGGCGACGTCATGTCGTTTCGGAGCGAGCGGACGGACAAGACATGGGGAGAGCGGACGTTTTACGGAACGTACGGCGGCAACGACTTTTACAGCTGAGCGTAGCGGCGCGCGCGTGAAGCGCGCCCGGGAAACGACATGGGACATTGACGGCCGGTGAAGCAAACCGGAGCCGTCCGCGCTGCGCGGCGCGCGACAGGACCGCGCGAATACGAAATTGAACATATGCGGAACAGGGAATTTCCGCTTTTGGGATAGGACGAAACTGATATTGGAGAAAAAAAGAATATGGCAAATAAACTGAAGATCATCCCGCTCGGAGGAGTGGGGACGATCGGGAAGAACATGACCGTGCTCGAATACGGCAACGACATCATCGTCGTCGACTGCGGGCTGATCTTCCCGGACGAAGACATGCCCGGCATCGATGTTGTGATACCGGACATGGAGTATTTACGCGAACACAAACAGAAGCTGCGCGGGTTCCTGATCACGCACGGCCACGAGGACCATATCGGCGCGCTGCCGTACGCGCTCAAGGAATTCGACGTGCCCGTCTACGGGACGAGCTTTACGATCGCGCTGGTCGAGCACAAGCTCGACGAGGCGCGCGTGCCGAACCGGAAGCTCAACTGCATCAAGCCCGGCGACAAGATCGAGCTCGGCTGCTTCAAGGTGGAGTTCATCAAAACCGGCCACTCGATCGCGGGCGCCGTGGCGCTGGCGATCATAACCCCGATCGGCACCGTGATCCACACGGGCGACTTCAAGGTCGATTTTACGCCGATCGACGGCGAGCCGATCGACATCAACCGCTTTGCGTACTACGGTTCGCGCGGGGTGCTCGCGCTCATGAGCGACAGCACGAATATCGAAAGCCCCGGCTACACGCAGAGCGAGCGCGAGATCGGGCCGACGTTCGAACACTATTTCGACGTTGCGAAGGGCCGCGTGATCGTCGCGTCGTTCGCGTCCAATGTTTACCGCATCCAGCAGGTTGCGGACTATGCCGTTGCGCACGGGCGCGTGCTGTGCTTTCAGGGGCGCAGCATGGAGCAGATCGTGGGCATCGCCATGAAGCTCGGCTACCTGAAGATACCCGCCGAGAGCATCGTGCGCGTCGAGCAGCTCAAAAACTATCCGGACGAGCAGATCTGCGTGATCACGACCGGCAGCCAGGGCGAGCCGATGAGCGGGTTGTTCCGCATGGCGACCTCGACGCACAAGCTCAACATTGGCAAGGGCGACATGGTGATCATCTCCGCGTCGGCGATTCCGGGCAACGAGCGCGGCGTCGCGCGCGTGATCAACCAGCTCTTCCAGAAGGGCGCGGTCGTCGTCTACAACCGCATGGCGGACGTGCACGTCTCCGGCCACGCCTGCCGCGAGGAGCTGCGGCTGATGATGCAGCTCGTCAAACCGAAATA
>CAYUUB010000347.1:0-2470 GCA_964447725.1 uncultured Oscillospiraceae bacterium | reverse complement strand
ACGTCGCCTGCTATATCGACATTGTGGAAGAAAACTATATCGACAACTACAGCTTCGAGGATTCCGATACCTCCATGTGGGTCGTCACCGACATTGCGTCCGGCATCCAAACCGATTTTCAGAACAAAAAAACGGACGCGCATTCCGGCAATGTATCGCTCCACTTCTGGAATTCGGACGCTGTCGAATGGAAGGCCGAGCAGACGGTCGCCGGGCTGAAAGCAGGCAACTACCGCTTCTCGATCTCCGCGCAGGGCGGGGACGTCGGCGACGGCGCCGAGATGTACATCTACGCCATATCGGACGGCGTGACCTATACGCAGCCGTTTACGGTCACCGGCTGGGTCGACTGGGTGCAGCCGGTCATCGAATCCATCCCGTGCCAAAACGGCGAAATCACCGTCGGCGTATACGTCAAATGTGCGGGCGGCGGCTGGGGCACCGTGGACGACTTTTTGTTAAATCCCGCGGAATAAGCAAAGCTACAGCGCAGGGCCGCCGAAAAGGCGGCCCTGTCAGCCTGTCAAAAAAGTCCAGGGGATTGTTAAGGGTCGCAACCCTTAACCCGTATATTCCGGCTGCGGCGGTTGAACCGCCGCAACGGATCGCCCGTTTCGGGCGGTTTCTCCGTGCGTTTTGCCGCCCGGGAGCCCGAAGGGCGAGAGGCAAAACGTGGTTATCCCGTCAAAAAACATGTTTTTTGACGGTCTCGCAGGGCCGCCGAAAAGGCGGCCCTGTTTTATCTTGTCGCTGTTCACTATCATTGTGTGACTATACCCCGTAGATCTCCGTGCTCCCGCTGATCGTTTCGTTCACGGAATCCGCAATCAGACGTTTGGCCGCCTCCACGTCCTTTTCCTGAATGAACTTCAGCAGTTCGCAGTTGCGGCGATGCAGGCCTTCCACGCCGTAACGCGTAACGTAGCGCCGCCAGAGCTCCTTGATCGGATCGCGAAATGAACAAAAAATCAGCGGCAGCAGCGTGTTATTGGAAAACCCGCTGAGCATGTGGTCGAATTCGTAGATCAGGTTCGCCGCCTCTTCCGGCGAATCCGCATGGTAAAACGCTTCGCACTGCGCTTTGAGCTGATCGAATTGCTCCGGCGCAATCAGCGGAATCGCGCTCTCCAGCGCGAACGCCATCATCACATAGCGCATTTCCAAAATGGAACGGATCTCGTCCCTCGGCAGTTGCCCGCCGTTGTAGGACATGATGGACACGAGGATGTCCAGCGTGCCGTTGCGGTGAAAGTCGGCAATATACGTCCCCTGCCGCGGTATGATCTCCAGGAACCCTTTCCGCGCCATCTCCGCAATGCCGTCGTTGACCACCGAACGGGAAATCTGCATCTTCTCGGCGAGCTCGCGCTCGGGCGGAAGTTTTTGGCCGATGGCAAGCTCGCCGGAAAGGATCATGCCTTCCAGTTCCTGTACAAACAGTTGCTTGAGCGTCGGGGCCGTCAATTTTTTAAACATTGCTGTTTTGCCTCCGGTTTTGTCCGATATCGTTCGTGGTATTTGGTTGTACCAGAACTAATAATATGAGTTTATCACAGATGAATCAACTATTCCAGTAAAAATTCATGGCATCTTTACTAAAAGATTGACCGATCGAAGAATCGGTGATATTGTATCGATATGTGGTTGAACCAGAATGAATTTAATCTTTCCGGGAGGCATTCGTCTATGTATAAAGTTTATGAAATCAAGCAGCGCGTGTTCGAGAGCAACGATCGTCAGGCGGACGAGCTAAGGAAGGAACTGAAAAAAGAGAAAACCTTTCTGCTGAATCTCATGTCGTCGCCGGGTTCCGGCAAGACGACCACGCTTACACGCACGATCGAGGCGCTGAAGGACGAATTCAAAATCGGCGTGATGGAAGCCGACATCGACTCTGACGTCGACGCGCGCACGATCTCGGAAACCGGCGTGCGCGCCATCCAGCTCCATACGGGCGGCATGTGCCATCTGGACGCGGACATGACGCGCCAGGGCATCGACGAATTCGGCATAAACGACCTCGACCTCGTATTCTTGGAAAACGTCGGCAACCTCGTCTGCCCCGCGGAATTCGACACCGGCGCGGTCAAAAACGCAATGATCCTCAGCGTCCCGGAAGGCGACGACAAACCGCTGAAATATCCGCTGATGTTTGAAATCAGCCACGTATTGCTCGTCAATAAGATCGACGTTCTGCCGTACTTCGATTTTGATCTGGACGCATTACGCGAACGCGCAAAGAAGCTCAACCCCGATATCGAGATCATCCCCATCAGCGCGCGCACCGGCGAAGGCGTCGATGCGTGGGCGCAGTGGTTGCGCAATCAGGTGAACGACTGGCAAAAGGAGTGACCATCCTGTTCGACAATCAATTTCGATACGGCGACACATCAAGTTTTATCATTAAGGAGATAGCGACGCATGGATAATTTGACGAAGATGATCTTCCCGGACGATTATATCTGCCAGC
>CAYUUB010000346.1:0-2475 GCA_964447725.1 uncultured Oscillospiraceae bacterium | reverse complement strand
CGGGATTCACGGCGGGCAAAGACTGCCACGCGGTGGTCGAGACCATGCGCGGGCATACGCTGGGCCGCGTTTATTACGCGGGACCGGCCGCGGCGGACACGGGCGTTCCCGGCAACATCGGCGGGTTCACGCTGGAGCGGATCCTGCGCGCGCCGTGCGCCGGCGTGTTCCAGGGTGTCAAAAAGATCGGCGACCAGGTCAAGGAAGGCGAAATCTGCGCGTACGTGGACGGCCAGCCGATGAAAACGAGGCTGTCCGGCGTTTTGCGCGGGCTGCTGCCCGACGGGCTCACCGTTTACGAAGGCATGAAGAGCGGGGACGTGGACCCGCGCTGCGAAGTTTCGCACTGTTACAAGATTTCGGACAAGGCACTGGCCGTCGGCGGCGGCGCGCTGGAGGCGGTGCTGCATGAGTTACATAAGAGAGGTTACGAATGGAGACGAAAGTAAAACTCACGAAACTATCCAAGTGCGCGGGCTGCGGCGCGAAAGTCGGCGCCGGCGTTCTTGCGCAACTGCTCGGCGATATGCCGACGCATACGGACCCGAACCTGCTGGTCGGCTTCGACCGCTCGGACGACGCGTCCGTCTACCGCGTGAGCGACGAACTCGCGCTGGTGCAGACGGTCGACTTTTTCCCGCCGATCGTCGACGACCCGTTCACGTTCGGCCAGGTCGCGGCGACCAACGCGCTTTCGGACGTGTACGCCATGGGCGGCGAACCGAAACTCGCGCTTAACCTGCTCTGCATCCCGGAGACGATGGATTCCGACGCGGTGCACGCCATACTCGGCGGCGGCTACAGCAAGGCGTACGAGGCCGGCGCGATCATCACCGGCGGGCACAGCATCTTCGACGACGTGCCGAAATACGGGCTGGCCGTGACGGGCTTCGTGCATCCCGACAAGCTGCTCAAAAACCTGGGCGCGCAGGAAGGGGACGTGCTGTTTTTGACGAAACCGCTGGGCGTTGGCATCCTGACCACGGCGGGCAAGGCGGAAATGATCGAAAAGGACGAGCTCGACACGGTCGTCGAGCTGATGACGACGCTCAACAAGGGCGCGCGCGACTGCGTGGTCAACTACCGCGTGCACGCCTGCACGGACGTGACGGGCTTCAGCCTGATGGGGCATATGCTCGAAATGATGCAGGGTTCGGAGACGTCCGCGCGCGTCGAAACCGGCGCGGTCGACTTTTTGCCGAAGGTGCTGGAGTTTGCGAACATGGGGTTGCTGCCCGCGGGCGTATACCGCAACCGCGCGTTCGCCGAAGCGTATGTGGACGAGGGCGACCTGCCGCTGAAGGTGCGGGATTCGCTCTACGACCCGCAGACGTCCGGCGGGCTGCTGGTCGCGGTCGATCCGAGGGACGCGGACGCGCTGGAACGCGACCTCAAGGCGAGCGTGCCGAGCGCGCAGCGCATCGGAACGGTGCTCGCAAAAGGCGACAAGGCGATCTACTTGGTATAAACGATTATAATCTGTCGATCAGGCGTTGAAACAATTGACAAATTAACAAACAACACCTACAATATAACTGTAAATTGATCGTACTATGTCGAGCATGGTGCTTTCAAATCTATGGTGGACTGGCACCTAAAATCCGATATGTTTGGTGGACGAATGTGCCACCTGTTGGCGGACAACGATAAAATCCGATATGCTTGATGGACGAATGTGCCATCGGTTGGCGGACAACGATAAAACCAGTCGCAAGGAAGAGCTTTTTGCACTGCGGTGCGCTTGCTCTTCCTTTCATTTTGCGGGGGATTCATGAATAAAAACGACGCGTTGGCAATATTGTTTGAATCGGCTAAACTATATGAGCAAAATCTGGCGAATAAAAATCTGCTTGTCGTCTACAGGGATGGAACGAACGCGGTTTCCAGAATTGAGGTTTTATTTTTAAAAAAGCATTTTCTGCATCTCAGCGGAGTAAAAATCGACAGGGATTCCATCTCAAGCACGAAGTTTTTCAGCTTATGCAAAAACAAGCGGCTCAGGATTCAGGATTTTGATTTTGCACCCAACGGTACAACCGTACAGAAGCTGTGTGTCCTGCAGCAATTGATGTCAATTTATAGCAATGCTTCAATGATCGGGGTTTTCGACGGGAACAGACTGCATCTTCAGACGAAATATCTGGTCGGCTCCGTGCATGCGTGCATGGGGTTCATAATTGACGGCGAGACGGGCTACTATATCCCGAATACGGCGCTACAGGCCGATATAAGGGATTTGTGCAGAGAAAAGCCACATCGAATACTTGCGATCCTGTCAAAAAACACGAAAGAAAACAAATATTCGACGGTATGCAAACGAGCCGCGTGCTTCCGGCTGGACGAACTGGAAGCAGACGACGTCGGCTGCTTTGATGAAAAGTGAGCGGGCATTTCTCCCTTTGGAATTTTTTTATTCTAGCGAAAGATCGCTTTCCAACGAACTATAAGTTCTTTTGTCTTCCTTTTCTTTCAAGA
>CAYUUB010000345.1:0-2481 GCA_964447725.1 uncultured Oscillospiraceae bacterium | reverse complement strand
CATTCGTCGGAAATCTTATATGCCATGATGCGTTCCTCCGTATCAAAATTTCTCTCATATTATAGCACAGCCTGACCGTTCGTCAACAAACGAATCATAAAAATCCGCTTATTTTCCGCTATTTTCATCACTTTGACGGCATAGCGCCGCATTTTCAGGAATTTCCCTGCGCGTTCTGCTGCGGCTGCTTTGCTTTCCCCTGTCCGCCGCGCCGCTGGTCGCCGCCGCCTTTCGGTTTCGAGCCGGCCTGCTGCTTGTTCTGCCGTGCGTTTTGCGGCTTGCCCTGCCGGGTGTTGTTCTGCGGGTTTTTACGCTGGCCGCCCTGCGGATTCTTCTTTTGCGGGTCCTGCCGGTTGCCGCCCTGCGCGCCCTGCTTTTGCTGCTGGCCGCCGTTCTGGTCGCCGGCGTTCTGCTGCTCGTTTCCGCCGCCCTTGCCGCCGCTTTTGCCGCGTCCCCCGCGGCGGCGGCGCTTTTTCTCCGGCGGGCGCTCCGGCTTCTCCTCCGGCGGGGTGAACTGCGCGCGCTCGGCCCGTTCCTCGGCGGCCTTGCGCGCCCTGAACTCGACCGCCGCCTGGGGCAGCGGTTCGCCGGGCTTTGCCAGGAGCGAATAGTGGAATTCGCGCACGTCGATCGTCCCGTCCGGCAGCGGCAGGCGCACCTTGGTTTTCTCCGTGATGACGTTGTTTTCGACGACCGTCCCGACGCCTTCCGGGGTCTGGATCTCGCGGTTGACGCGCGGCATCTTCTGGCGCATTTCCTCATACGCCGCCTGCTCGTATTGCAGGCAGCACATCAGCCTGCCGCACAGGCCGGATATCTTCGTCGGGCTGAGCGAAAGGTTCTGCGCCTTGGCCATCTTGATCGAAACCGGGTGGAAATCCCGCAAAAACGCTTTGCAGCACACGGGCCGCCCGCAGGGGCCCAGCCCCCCGATCATCTTGGCCTCGTCGCGCACGCCGATCTGCCGCAGCTCGATGCGCGTGCGGAACTGCGAGGCGAGGTCCTTGACCAGCTCGCGGAAGTCCACGCGCTCGTCCGCCGTGAAGTAAAACAGCAGCTTGCTGCCGTTAAACGAGTATTCCGCGCTCACGAGGCGCATGTCCAGCTTGTGCTTCGCGATCATCTCCTGGCAGACGCGGAACGCGTCGCCTTCCTTGGCGGCGTTCTGCTCGCGCATGCTCGCGTCCTTCTCGGTCGCGGGCCGGACGACGGGTTTGAGCGGGGACACGATCATCGTGTCCTCGACCTCTGTAACGCCCTGCGCGACCTCGCCGAATTCCTGGCCGCGCGCCGTCTCGACGATCACGCCGTCGCCTTCCGCAAAGGTATAGTCCAACGGATCGAAATAATAGATGCGTCCGCTCGATTTGAATCGTACGCCAATAACTTTCATGTCGTTTCTTCGTTCTCCTTTATAAACAGCCCCGCCAGCGCGCCGTCGATCGTGAGGTAAACGTTCGCGCCGCCCGATAGGCGCTGCTGCGCTTTGGCTATTAAATCTATGATACCCTGAATGCGTGCGGTTGTAAAGCTTGCGGCAATTTGCATGACCAGCGCGTCCGCGTCCGTATTTCGCGCGTTTTGCGCGTTCAGCTTCCGCATCAGCGCGTCGCGGAACACGCTCATCCAGACCGACAGCAAGTCCATGGCGCGCTTCGCGTCCCCGCGCTTCCTCTTTTTGCCGCCTTTGTCGCCGTCCGGCTCGGCGCCGCTGACGGTGACAAGGTCCGCCGCCCGCTTGAACGGCGCGTATTCGAACGCCGCCTGACGCAGCAGCTCCAGCGCGTCCCGCCGGAACGCGCGCGCTTCGCCCGATGCGTACGCTTTCGCCCGGCCTGGGACGCCGTCGGCAAGGGTCGCATAAAACCGCGCTTCCTCGCGACCGAGTCCGCCGCGCTCCAGCTCGTCTGCAACGTCGCAAACGCGCCCGGCGCCGAGCCGGACGGTCACGCAGCGCGAGCGGACGGTCGGGAGCAGGCCGAACTCGTTGCCCGTGAGGATGAGCATCGTGCCCGCGTTCGGCTCCTCCAGCGTTTTGAGCAGCGTATTCTGGATCTGGACGCTCATGTTCTGCGCGTTGACGAACACAAACGCGCGGTTCCCGCCGTTGAAGCCCTGCATCGCCGCGGTGGCGAGCAGGCCGCGCACGTCGTCCACCTTCACGGCGGTTACGCCCGTTTCCGAATAGTTCGGGCAGCCTTCCAGCCGCTCCGGCGCGTCCTCGCCGAGGCAGTAGAGCGCGGCGGCCCTGCGCGCAAGCTCCCGCCGCCCGCTGCCTTCCGGCCCGGAGACGAGTATCGCGTGCGGGGCGCGTCCCTGTCGAATTGCGTTTAATAATTGCTCCTGCATGGTTTCCTGATTCCGTATGCCGCACACTGCGCGCATGTTTTCTATCCTTTATTATTAGGGCGTTCCGAAAACGCTCTGCTGAGACCGTCAAAAAACATGTTTTTTGACGGGATAACCACGTTTTGCCTCTCG
>CAYUUB010000344.1:0-2491 GCA_964447725.1 uncultured Oscillospiraceae bacterium | reverse complement strand
GCGAGCGCTTTGTTCAGCACTTTATTGATTATGAGAGGAGGACGGCGCGGTGAAAGCAAAGCTGTTTGACTATATCGAGCGGCATAACGCGATCTACAATCTTTCCGGGCTGACAAAGCTGCTTTGTTTTTTGATGCTGACCGGTGCTGTGATGTTCTCCTACGATATCCGGGCGATCGTCGTGATTCTCGTATTTTCGCTGATCTTTTTAAAGATGTCCGAAATCCAGTTTCATCAGATCAAGCTCATGCTGATCTACGTTTTGATCTTCCTGCTGCTGAATTTTGTGCTGACGTTCGTATTCAGCCCGACATATGGGACCGAAATCTATGGAACGGAGCACGTGCTTTTCAAAATTGCGGGGCGCTATTACGTTACGAGCGAGCAACTGCTGTATCAGACGACGAAAACGCTGAAATACGCTTCGGTCGTTCCGCTCGGCATTATCTTTTTCCTCTCGACGAACCCCAGCGAGCTTGCGGCGTCCATCAACCGGGCGGGCGTGAACTATAAGGCCGCGTTTGCGTTTTCGCTGACCTTGCGGTATTTTCCGGATTTGATCCGTGATTATCAGGACATTTCCGCCGCGCAGCAGAGCCGCGGGCTCGATCTTTCGAAAAAGGAGAAGCTCGGCAAACGGATCAAGAATATCCTGAACATCACGATCCCGCTGATTTTTTCAACTCTGGATCGAATTGAAACTATTTCCAACACGATGGACCTGCGCGGTTTCGGGAAAGAGAAAAAACGCACGTGGTATGCGGCGAAGCCGCTGAAGAGGAGCGATTTTTTAGCGCTGGCGATTTCGCTGACGCTGCTGCTTGCAACCATTGCCCTCAGCGTGTTCGTCAATCACAGCAAATTTTACAACCCGTTCATATCGGGCTGAGCAAGGCGCCGGCGAAAACGGGACAAATCCATAAGCAGCGCTTGCTATAAAAAGGAGGAACGTATGAAACCGTTACTGGTATTTCAAACCGATTTTACATATAAGGAAGGTGCGGTCAGCGCGATGTACGGCGTTGTCAAGAGCGTCGACCGCGAGCTTGAGATCATGGACGGCACGCACGAGTTGCCGCAGTTCGATACCTGGAGCGCGAGCTACCGACTGTACCAGTGCCTGAAATTCTGGCCGGAAGGCACGGTCTACGTCTCCGTTGTCGACCCCGGCGTCGGAACGGCGCGCCGCGCCTGCGTTGCAAAGGTCAGGGGCGGTTATTATGTCGTTACGCCGGACAACGGCTCGCTGACGCACGTCAAGCGCGAGATGGGGGTCCTGGAAGTCCGGGAAATCGACGAGAGCGTCAACCGGCTGCGCGGCAAGGACACGGAGGGCGTCGCAATTTTTCATGGGCGCGATTTGTTCGGCTACTGCGCGGCGCGGCTTGCAAGCGGTATCATCGATTTCGAAGGCGTGGGCCCGGCCTATCCGGTCGATGAAATCGTGATGCACAAAGTGCTGGAGCCCCGCGTCGAACAGGGGAAAGCGGAAGGGATTTTCGAGATCGACGATCCGAACTTCGGCAATCTGTGGACGAATATACCGACGCGCCTTTTCCAGCAGAACGGATTCAGTTATGGCGACATGGTGCACTTGAAGATTACGCACGCGGGCGAGACCGCGTTTGAACGGGACGTGCTCTTTCACAAGAGCTTCGGCTATGCAAAACAGGGCGAACCCATCATTTACAACAACGAGCTGATGAAGGTTGCGCTCGCCGTGAGCTGCGGCAGCTTTGAGAAAAAATACGGCCTTGGATCAGGGCCGGACTGGCGCGTGGAATTTACGAAATAGCCGTGCGCATCCAGGCGATGACTGCGTGTGCGCACCCGAATTCGGGGAATTTGTCCTTAAGCTTTGAGATTGCCTACAAACCCTAGGCGTTCGCTTGACATTTACCCCTATTTTTGGTTCAATTAAACATGCGAAAGCATTATCAAATGGGAGGTAATGACTTATGAAGAAGATGTTCAAGGTAACGACCAAGACGATTGTTGCGACCGGTCTTGGAGCTGCGCTTTTTGCGCTGCTGTTCATGTATGTCAAGGTCCCGACCGGCATTCCGGAAACCTCGATTCAGACCGCTTACGGCCTGGGCGCGTTCTTTGCCGCGCTGTTCGGACCCATTGCGGGCGGATTGATTGCGTTTATCGGACATGCGCTTTCCGACGCGCTGCAGTATGGTTCGCCCTGGTGGAGCTGGGTCATTGCAAGCGGCGTTTCCATGTTCCTCGTGGGCTTGGTTTACACCAAACTGAAAGTCGAAGAAGGCGTATTCGGCTGGAAGGACGTACTTCGCTTCAACATCTATCAGGTGATCGCCAATGTAATCGCATGGATCATCGTTGCGCCGGTGCTTGATATCGTCATCTATGCCGAACCGGCCAGTCTCGTCTTTACGCAAGGCGCGGTCGCCTGCCTGTGGAATGCGATTTCCGCCGGCGTAATCGGCTCGCTGCTGCTGTTTGCGTACAGCAAAACGCGCTCCAA
>CAYUUB010000343.1:0-2494 GCA_964447725.1 uncultured Oscillospiraceae bacterium | reverse complement strand
CGACGTACTGGATGGTCGCGATCACGTCGCCCGCGCGCAGCATCGGCTCCGTCTGAAGCCGGACCGCGCCGATGTAGAGCATCGCCACCGTCGAAAGGTTCAAAAGCAGCAGCGACAGCGGGTTGATCATGCCGGTCAGCACGTTCGAGCGGATGATGTTTTTCGCCATCTCGCGGGTTGCGTCCGCCGCGCGCTCGTGCTCGAAATTTTCCTTGTCGAACGAGCGGATGACGCGGATGCCGCCGAGCCGCTCGCGCACGATCTTGTTCTGCAGGTCGATGTACTTGTCCGCGTTGAGCCAGAGCGAGCCGATGTTCCTCGTGACGAACCACACGATCAGCAGCACCAGCGGCGCGAGGATGAGGAGCACCAGCGCGAGCAGCCAGTCGCTTAAAAACGCGAGCACCGTGCCGCCGAAAAACAGCACCGGGACGGTCACGATCGCGTAGACGATCGCGGTCGCCGCCTCCTGCAGGCTGAAGATGTCGTCGGTCGAGCGCGTCAGCAGGCTGGAGGTGCCGATGGTTTCGAATTCCTCGAACGTCAGCGAGTTGATCTTGTTGAACACGCCGCGCTGGAGGTCGGCGGTAAACCCGCTGGCGATCTTCGAGTTGAGCTTCGTCGAAAACAGGCCGCTGACGAGCATGCCGACGGCCAGCGCGAGCATGACGACCCCCTGCCGGACGATGTAGTCCATGTCCCCGTTTCGAATGCCGACGTTGACGATGTCGCTCATCAGGTACGGCATGAACAGCGAGCAGAGCGTCGCGACAAGGTACAGCCCGCCGTCGGCGATCAGCCTGCTTTTATATGGTTTGATAAACGGTAAAATCTGTTTCATCGAATACTCCATCTTGGTCTCACGCGGCGTTTCCGCCACAAAAAAAGGCCGCTGAAAACGGCGCTTTCACAAGCGGTCCGCGCGGCATGGAGGCATGACGCGGCGCTGGGCGATCCGTTTTCGAACGTGCACGGGAAACAGCGTCCGCCGCGACGGCGCGGCGGGCAGACGATCCTGTGCGAACTGTAAATGCCGAAGCGGCGTCAACGGATGCGCATACGTCAGGTTTGAACCCCTTTACAAGACTGTTCGTATCTTACCATTTTTTCGCCCGTTAGGCAATAGCGCGGCGGTTGCGGCCGTAACGTGTCGGTTGACGTTCGCTCAACCGGACGGGCCCGATAATTTTGCGCGTTTTGTTGGTTCTTCCCGCGCGGGTATGTTATGATGAAGCAAACAATCGGAAAGGACAAAAAAATGACCTGTCCAAATTGCCGTAACATTATATCGAAGGATTCGGACTACTGCATTTTCTGCGGACACGTTTTGACCCGCAAAGGAAAAGCGGCCGTGCGCTACGAAGCGGACGCAAAGAAAGTCCGCCGCACCGCCGCGGGAAAAGCGCAGCGGTTTTTCCTGATCGTTGCGCTGCTCTTCGGGGCGGCCGTGTTCGGCGCGGTCCTGCTCTCGCCGGAGATCCCGTGGTACGCGTCCCGCGTTACGCAAGCGCCGCAGCCTGTGGAAACGCCCGCGCCGACGCCCGTAATCACGCCGGAGCCGACGCCTACCGTTTCGCCGGAACCGTCACCCACTGCCACGCCGGAACCGACCGTTACCGCAACGCCGGAGCCGTCTGCTACCGTTTCGCCCGAACCGGCCTTTACCGCCACGCCGGAACCCTCCGCTACCGTTTCGCCGGCGACCGAAGCCGTTTCCCCGACGCCGGAAACCTCCGAAGACCCCGACGCAACGCCGTCGCCGGACACGGACGGCGCGTTTTACGGGCGAAGCGGCGCCTACCCGGTCGTCATGTACCTCTCCGTTGCGGAAAGCGACGATCCGGACACGCAGGCCGCGGTGAACGCGCTGATGGACGAGCGCTTCGAGGGGACCATCACGCTCAATATCGACGCGAACGGCGACGGCTTCGTCACCATCGAGCAGGAATTCTTCTCGCAGGAACCGGTCTCCGTCTCCGCCTTTGTCGACAGCGAAGGGACGATCTCCACCGACACGCTCTACGGCATGCTGTACGGCAACGGCTACAGGATGACCGTGATCTGCGTCTGCTCGGACGATTCGATCTCCGGCTTTTTCTGGGTGGACAACGAACTGACGCACATCGAGTTCCTGTACTACGGATAACGCGTTCCCTCGCGCAGGACGCGTCCTGGCGCGTGCTCCCGGGTTCCGTTTCACCGGGCAGTATGATATACTATTTGTAGAATCCCGCGTGTTCAGGCGGGGACCGAAACGGAGGGAACGATATGAAACTGCTGTTCGCAATCGTACAAAACGACGACCAAAGGGCGCTGACGAACGCGCTGATCGAACGCAGCATCAGCGTTACGCGCATTGCCAGCACGGGCGGTTTTCTTCGCGGCGGGAACACCACGCTGATGATCGGCGTGGAGGAAGGCAAGCTCGACGAAACGCTGGAGATCATCAAAAAGCAGTCCAGCCGCCGCCACATCGTGACGGTGCCCGCGACGG
>CAYUUB010000342.1:0-2496 GCA_964447725.1 uncultured Oscillospiraceae bacterium | reverse complement strand
CTGAAGCAGCGCCGCCTTCAGGCTCTGCTCCGCCGTGGCGTTGATCACGTCCATGACCGCTTCCGCGGCGGAAAGGTCCATCTTCCCGTTGAGGAACGCGCGTTTCGTGAACTCGCCCGGTCCCGCCGGACGGAACCCCAGAGAACCGAGCGCCGCAAGCACTTTTTGCACCGTCTGCATGCCGCCGTGGCAGTTGATCTCCACCATGTCCTCGCCGGTGTAGGATTTCGGCGCGGCGAAGTACACCGCCATGCCGTCGTCGATCAGTTCGCCGTTTTGCCGGATTTCGACATGGCGCAGCTGCCGCGGCGTGTCCGCCGGGCCGGCGCCGAGTATTTCGCCCGTGCGTCTCGCCTCCGCCCCGGAGACGCGGATTACCGCGATCGCCCCGCCGATTGCCGAGGACGGCGCAAAGATGGTGTCTTCCGAAAACTGCCCCATACGCGTGCCTTTCCCCAAAAAGGAACGATGCCGCCGCTTTTTCGTGCGGCGGCAATGTTGAAAACGCTTCTGCAAAAAGCATGGCTTTTCACATAAGAGTAGTTAGAGACCGTCAAAAAACTCGTTTTTGACAGGCTGGTTCTTTTGATTTCTGTTTTTGTCCGAAAAAGAAGATCGAATCGTTACTTGTCCGGCGTGATGACGACGTGCCGGTTCGGCTCCTCGCCTTCGCTGTGCGTGGTCACCCCGGAAAATCCCTGCAACGCGCTGTGAAGGATGCGCCGTTCGTACGGGTTCATCGGCTCCATCGTCACCGCGCGGCCCGTCTGGCGCACGCGCGCCGCGTTCTTGCGGGCGAGCCGCCGCAGCGTTTCTTCGCGGCGGGAACGGTAGCCTTCCGTATCCAGCGTGATGCGGGTGTAGCCCTCTTCCTTGCGGTTTTTGTTGGCGACCAGCGAAACAAGGTACTGCATCGCGTCGAGCGTTTCGCCGCGGCGGCCGATCAAAAGCCCCATGGTCTCGGCCTGAATGCACAAGCGCAGTCCGTTGTCCGTCTTCGCCGCGAGCACCGGCGCGGGAACGTTCATCTTTTCGAGCATTTCGCTCAGGAACACCGCGCAGGGCGTTTCCTTCGCAAGCTCCGCGCTGTAGTCGAACGTCTCTTCCGGCACGGCGGGTTCCGGCCTGCGTTCCCTCGGGCGCGTGTCGCGATCGCCACGGGGGGCCGGCCGGGCTCCGCGGTCGTTCCTGTCGCCGCGCGGACCGCGGCTGTGCTGCGAATCGCGTCGCTGCGAAGCCGCCTCGGTCTGCTTGCGGTAAACCTGCTCCATCTCCATGACCAGCGGAACCTCGCGCTCCGTCAGGCGGACGACCGCCATCTTCGCGCCGATTCCGAACAGTCCCTTGCTTTCGGATTGAATCGTCTCGATTTCCACTTCGTCGATCGTAACGCCCATCTCGTTAAGTCCGATAAAGATGGCCTCGTCAACGCTGTTCCCCGAAAACTCCATGCTTCTCATTTTTTCTGTGCCTCCTCAAGCGCCGCCCTCTGCTTTGCGAACGAACGATTGATGATCAGGCTCGTTCCAAGCGAAAAGATGTTGCTGAATGTCCAATATACCGCGAAACTTGCATTGTACTGCAAGCAGAATACGAACGACATGATCGGCATGAGCCATTGCATGAACTTTCCGGTCCCGCCCGCCGCGGTGTTGTTCTGCGGCTGCTGACGCTGCATGATCCATGTCGCAAGGTAGGTCGTGCCGCCCGCAAGGATCGGGAAGATGAACCAGCCGTTGTTCAGCCCGCTGTACAGGTCTGCGCAGGGCTGGACCAGCGCCTCGTAGCGCGCGGCCACCTCGTCCGTCAGGGTCGCGAGGGTATAGCTGCTGCCGTCCTTGACGAAGAAACCGAGATCGACAAACTTCTGCAGCGCCTCCGGGTGTTCCTGGAAGTACAGCAGGTTCGGCAGCTTTTCGTTGGTGGAACTGAAAAACTTCTCCGCGGTCTGGATGACCGGCGAAAAACCGTTGTCCGGCATCCAGAGGTTATGCACCCAGAAAAACTTAAAGCTCTGGAACATCGCAACGCCCTGATCGGTGTTGTCCTGAAGCGTCAGCATCAGCCGCACCATCATCTCGTTGCCCCATTGCCGGAACGCCGCGATAAAGATAAAGAACAGCGGCATCGTAATCAGCATCGGCAGGCATCCGCCGAACATGCTCACGCCCTGTTCGCGCATGAGCTTCTGCTGTTCCGTGTTCAGCCTCTGCGGGTCTTTTTCATACTTTTTCTTGAGTTTGTCGAGCTGCGGCTGAATCGCCTGCATCTTCATGGACGATTTTCTGGACCGGATGTCGCCGAAGATCGTCAGCCCGCGAATAATCAGCGTCGAAATAATAATGGTTAATACGATGTTTTCGCCTGTCAGCGATTCGAAGAGCCAGCGCATTCCGAGGAATGCCCATTGTGTTAAAAAGAAATCTCCTTGCAAGGATTTCCCTCCTCTCGTTTTGAGAACATCTCGTGTTCCGGATAAAACGCGAGGCGGCGCCG
>CAYUUB010000341.1:0-2514 GCA_964447725.1 uncultured Oscillospiraceae bacterium | reverse complement strand
TAGGCGCCCGTGCCGAACGGCGTTAAGTCCGTGTCCTGCGTGGAGATGACGTGCACCTTGTCGAACGGCACGCCGACCGTGTCGGCGACCATCTGCGTAAACGCGGTGTCCGCGCCCTGGCCGATTTCCGTTTCGCCGATCTGGAACTGCAGCGAGCCGTCCTGGTTCATGAGCATGCGGCAGCTCGAAGCCTCCAGCGAGATTGGCCAGACGCCGGTGTTGTACCAGAAGAGGCCCATGCCCACGCCGCGGCGGACCGGGCCGGTCTGGTGTTCGTATTCGGCGTGCTTGCGCTCGTAGTCGATATAGGCCTTGCCTTTGTCGATGCACTGGTTGAGCGTGTCGAAATAATTCACGTTTTTCGAGACCTCGTCCTTGTAGCCCACCGGCATCATGTTCATGCGACGGATCTTCAGCGAGTCGATGCCGAGCACCCGCGCCGCGTCCTCGACGCTGCTCTCGATTGCGAACGACACCTGCGGGATGCCGTAGGCGCGCATGGCGCCGGAGGCGGGCATGTTGGTAAAGACCGTGTACGCGTCGCACTTGGTCGCGGCGGCGTCCACGTAGATCTGCTTGAACGCGCCCGCGCCCTTGGCGACGATGCCGTGCCCGTGGGAGGCGTAGCCGCCCTGGTTGGAAAAGGCTTCCATCTGCCGGGCGACGAACCGGCCGTCCTTTCGCGCGTAGGTCGTGATGTGGTAGCGGATGGCGTGGCGGACGCGGTTGTTGACGAAGGTTTCCTCGCGGCTCACGTCCAGCTTGACCAGCCGGCCGCCGACCTGCTGGCAGCAATAGGCGCAGAGCGGCTCGTACAGCGCGTCCTGCTTGTTGCCGAAACCGCCGCCGATGTACGGCTTGATCAGCCGGATTTTGCCCCAGGGCACGCCCAGCGCCTGCGCCACGATGCGGCGCACGATATGCGGGATCTGCGTGCTGGTGGTCACGACGATCTTCGCGTTCTTTTCTTCGGCAAAGCAGATGTGGTTTTCAATGTGGCAGTGCTGGACGGTCGGGGTGTTGTACCAGCCCTCGACTTTGACCAGCCCCGGTTCCTTGATCGCCTCGGCAAAGTCGCCCTCTTCATAGCCCGTGTGCGCAAGGATGTTGTTCGGGTATTTTTCGTGCAACTGCGGCGCGCCGTCCTTCATGGCTTCCTGCGGGTCGAGCACGAAGGGATATTCCTCGTATTCGACTTTCAGCGCGCGCACGCCCTGCACGGCGGCGATTTCGTCCTCCGCGACGACCGCGGCGACGTCGTCCCCGTAGTAGCGGACGTGCCGGTTGAGCAGGTGCCGGTCGGCGACGTCCTGATGGTGCGGGTCAGTCGACCAGGGATGCCCGGCCGTGGGGAAGGGGATGTCCGGCACGTCGAAGCACGTGAGCACCTTGACGACACCGGGGACCTTCTCCGCCTCGGACGTGTCCACCTTCGTGACCATGCCGTGGGCGATGGTGGAGTGACAGATTTTTACGATGAGCGCGCGTTTGTCGGCAAGGTCGTCCGTATACCGGGCGCGGCCCGTCACCTTGTCGACCGCGTCTACGCGGTTAACGCTTTTTCCTACGACCATAAGTACCCTCCTGATTTCATTCAGCCGTATTTCCGGCGGCGGTGCGGTCCGCGGCCGGACGGCGGTTGCAATTATGCTGTCGCCTGGTTTCCCAGAATGGTGCCGAATCGTTACGATATCAGTAACCATTCTTATTTTAACAGAAAACTGTTGAATTGACTGTGGATTCGCCAAAAGTACACCATAATATCACAATGGATCGAAATGGCGCTTTAAGGGACGGGGCAGAGCCGCGCCCAATGCGTTTTTTAGTTTTATTCGTTGTCCTTTTCGTAAAATTCCATCTTCGTGACGTCGAAGAGCCCCATGTCCGTGAGCCGGACGGCGGGGATGACGGGCAGAGCGATGAACGAAAGCGTGATGAACGGGTCGGAATCCGTGTGGACGCCGAGCTTCGCCGCCGCGTCGAGCAGCTCGCGCTGGTGCTTGAGAATGGTCTCCAGCGGCGCGTCGGACATCAGCCCCGCGACGGAGAGGACGAGCTTTGCGAGCACTTCGCCGTTGCTGACGACGACGTAGCCGCCGCCGCACTCCTCCAGCGTATCGACCGCAAGGAGCATGTCGGCGTCGTTGTCGCCCGCGACGATGAGGTTATGCGAATCGTGGCCGACGGTGGTCGCGATCGCGCCGTTTTCGATATTCAGCCCGCGCAGGATGCCGAGGCCGACGCGCCCGGAGGCATGGTGCCGCTCCAGCACGGCGAGCTTTAAGAGCCCGTTGCCGGGAACGAAGCAGCCGTCCTTTACCGGGACTTCCTCTTCGTCCAGCGCGGTGACGAGCTCCTTTGGCACAAGCCGCAGGATGCGCGCCTTGCCGGAAACCGGCATCTTAAAGACGTCCGGTTTTCTCGGCGCAAGGTGGACGCTGTTGTAGATCTTCGGGTCGGGCTTGATGTGCGTGTCCACGCTCGGCTCGAAGAGCTTGCCGTCCGTGATGACGA
>CAYUUB010000340.1:0-2517 GCA_964447725.1 uncultured Oscillospiraceae bacterium | reverse complement strand
AAGAGCTGCTCAACGAGGTCGTCGCAACCAGCGAAGTCGACCTGACGATCTATGAGCCGGGCACCGATCCCGCCGTGCGCATCGTGCGCAACAGCGAGACGAACCTCGGCGACCTCTGCGCGGATGCATATCGCTATATTTCCGGCGCGGATATCGCGTTCGTCAACGGCGGCGGCATACGCACGGATATCCCAGCAGGCGACATCACCTACGGCGGCATCATCAAGGTGCATCCGTTCGGCAACGAGCTGTGCATGGTGGAGGCGACCGGACAGGAGATACTCGACGCGCTCGAAATGGGTTCCCGCGTGACGCCGGAAGAAAACGGCGGCTTCCTGCAGGTATCCGGCCTGAGTTATGAGATCCACACCTACATCCCGTCCTCCGTCACGCTGGACGAGAACGGCCTGTTTGTGAGCGTGGACGGCGAATACCGCGTGAAGAACGTTATGGTCGGCGACGAAGCGATCGATCTGACCAAGACCTATACGCTGGCCTGCCACGACTACCTGCTCAAGAACGCTGGCGACGGCTATACGATGTTCCAGGACAACAATTTCCTGCTTGAGTCGTTTATGATCGATAATCAGGTGCTCATCAACTACATTGTCGACGGACTCGGCGGCGTGGTCGGCCAGGATTATGCGGACCCGCACGGACAGGGACGCATCGTCGCGGTCGAAACCCAGCCGTAACAAATACTAAGCAGCACAACGCAAAGCCCTCCGGGATGTCCCGGAGGGCTTTTTGCTTGCGGAATCTGCGCCGCACGGAACGTTTGGTTACTTGAATGTAACGGTGCTCGTGTGATAAGTATGGATCAGTTTGTTCTTCGTGTTATACACGAGAAGATAAACTTCATAACCGTTTGAGGTGGGGACGTACTTATACTGCCATGAATAATTCTTTATCGGAACGACCGAAATGTTGCGGGGGGAGCTGAAGATATCGATTGCGATTCCGGTCGTACCGCTTACCAGTGCATAGACGATTCCGCAGGCAGGACATCCGGAAGCGGCGATTAAGCCGACCGCAGTGTCCGCGAGCAAAACGGCAGCCCCCTGGGTGGCCATCCGCGCGGGGGTCCATTTATATTTCTGGCTGTACGCTATTTTTTTGTAATTAACGGTAACGTAGTCGATTTCGCGGTTTTTGCTGTTTTTGGAGTGGGAAACGATCATGTATTTTCCCATGACCGGGACGGTGACCGTGACTTTCTGGTTCCTTTTGCATGATCCGAAGCGAACTTGCTTCCCCGTCGAGACAAAATACTTCGAGCTGGATTTGCTGTTGCACAAGTATACGTTGTACCAGACCTGAGCGCTTTTTTCACCCTTCACCGTGAAGGTAATCTTGCTTTCGCCGGACTGGCGGGCACCAGTCACAAGCTGACCTCCCGACGATTTTGAAGCGGCGAGTGCGGTGCCGGGGACAAAAAGAGCAAACATCAACATGAAGACGAGCATGACGGACAGGAATTTTTTCATTTTCTTTTCCCCCTCTGTTTTTTTCGATGAAGATGCATTGACGCACTGACTACCGTGCACTAAAATAGCGCTAAAGGCATCTTCCATCTATTGAATATTATAAAATGAATATGGAGAAAACGTTATGCAGAATGGTCATACAAAAAGTGAGGGGAATGTATACCTGCGCTACCGAAAAGAGGCTGCGGAAGAACAGAAGGATTTGTTCAGCAGGGAAGGCGCTGCAAAGAGATTGGGTATTTCTACCGAATCGCTGAGAGATTACGAGAGAGGCGTAACAAAAACAGTTCCCGCCGATGTAGTGCTTAATATGTCAATCCTTTATAAAGCGCCTGAATTACGAAATCACTATTGCCGGAACGTCTGCCCGATAGGAGAAAAATATACGCCTCAGATCGATACGGAAAAACTGGAGATCGACAGGCTTACGCTAAAGCTTTTAAACGAATTTCGAAAGATTTCTTCCGTAAAAGAGACGTTGGTGGAAATTGTTGCCGACGGCGTTATAACGGACGATGAGCAGCCGGATTTGAGACGGGTTCTGGAAACCCTGGATGCGATTTCGGTTCACACGCAGGAACTGCGCGTCTGGGTGGAAAAACACATTGAAATAAAAGACGACTAAGGCACCGTTCAGACGAAAAAAAGCCCGGTAAATGCCCAATGTCAATAAGTTAAGGCAACGGATGCAATAAGCCAGAACCGAAAAAAGGCAGCGAGACTGAGGAAGATCGGTCCGCTGCCTTTCGTTCGCGTGAAAGGATAACACAAAAAGACAGATTGCCATCTGCCGACAATGAAGGTATATTCAATGGGAGTTATGCTACCCGGTACAGAAAGCTGACGACCGTCCTGGGCGTGACTTTGCGAGGGTCATTGCGTCCAGAACGGATGGGAAGAAGAAACTTCTGTATCAGCAACTCAACATTGGGTGGAGATATATCAGAATTGCAACGCAGGAAATACCGGCAAATGTGGATCGCCATTGTATAGTTGATTTGGTAGACATACTTGGAGTCCTTTTGCAGAA
>CAYUUB010000339.1:0-2542 GCA_964447725.1 uncultured Oscillospiraceae bacterium | reverse complement strand
CACAAGTCGCTTCCATCCGCGGGCGCAAAACGGATGGAAGCGATTTTCTTTTGCTTGCGTGCGTTCTGTGATATATTTCAATTGTATTTCGATCAGGGTGTGTTTCCAAACGCCTTTTTTCACTGCCGATTGCATTTTTTCGGGGGGATATGCAGCATGAAACGCGAACGGATTCTTGGCTGGACCGGCGTCTCGATCACCGTGCTGATTTCGGGCTTCTGGGCGTACTGGGGCGCGTTCGAAAACTTTCATGAAGGATGGTATTCCACTTCGTTTTGGGAAAACGTCTTCATGCTCGTTTTTCAATACCTGCTGTTCCCCATCGTCTTCGTCGTGCTTGCGCTGGTCATTCTAAAGTGGAAAAAGGTCGGCCTCGCCCTCCATCTGCTTACGGGCGCGTTTTGCGTTTGGTTCTTTTCCGGGGCGACGTTCAGCGTGCTCTGGCTGACGATCGTGATACCGTTCGTCGTCCTCGGCCTCGTCTACTATTTCGGCAAACCGTACCCGCTCAAGTGGGCGTACCGGCTCATCGTCCTCGTGCCGCTTGTCATCGTGCTCGCCATCTCTATTCCACAGGGGATCAAGGTCTCAAGACGGGTCGACGACGGCGATTTCGGCACGCGGATCGTCCAGGGCAACGGCGTCACGCTCGCCTGGGCGCCGCGCGGGCCCGGCTGGCCTGACGAAGGCGTCACCTGGGACGAAGCGCAAACGATCTGCAAATATCTTTCGGAAGACGGACTTACGCTCATGGACACCGAGCAGGATATCTGGCGGCTGCCGAGCGTCGACGAGGCGGTGCGCTCCATGATGCTGCACGGCGAAAACGCCGGCGGCGTATGGGATGCCTCCGCGGAAACGGCCGTATACGAAAAAACGCCCGACAAGGAGTCCCCGCTGTGGGACGTGCACTCGAAGATCATCTATTACTGGACGGGCGACGCCTCGGCGGAAAATGCGGACCAGGCGTATATCATCGTCTACGACGGCGCCGTCTATTTGCGGCGGACAGCCTCACGCTACGGGTATCTTTCCTTCCGCGCCGTGAAGGAGGTCGGCACGGAAAGCCCCTGACCGTGCTTTGCTTAAAAGAAAAGCAGGCAAAAGAACTTCTCGCTTTTCTTGAAAGAAAAGCGAGACAAAAGAACTTACATTCTTGTTTAGAGAAGCATTTTTCGCCAAAACAAAGAGATTCCAAAGGGAAAAACATCCGTACTTTTCTTAAAACGAAAAGCGAGACAAAAGAACTTACGGTTATGTGTAAATTGTCTTTTGCATAAATAATGGGATTCCAAAGGGAATTCTCCCTTTGGCGGTGGTTTGGAGGCGGAGCCTCCTTCCTTTATCTTAAACGGAAAGTAAGTCGAAAGAATTTACATCTTCTTTTTACAAAAGCAGCAAAAATGGAGAGCGTTGTTTGCGACGCTCTCCGAAATTCTTTTCGCTTACTTCTTGTCGGCGTCTGCACCCGCGCTGGCAATCTCTTCGGCCGCGATGGCTTTCAGCTCCGCGTCGCTCATGGCGGTCGTGCGGCAGGCTTCGTACAGGCCGTCCACGCGGTCCTTGATCGCCGTGATCACGGGGTCCTTCTTGTCGAAGTCCGTGCCCATGTGCGAGTTGACCCAGAAGGCGATGCCCGCCGCGCCGCTGTGCGCGTTGATCATCACGTGCGAAGGACGGTTCAGGATCGCGCCCGTGTCGAAGATGCTGTAGATGCGCTCGTCCTTCATCATCCCGTCGGCGTGGATGCCCGCGCGCGTCATGTTGAAGTTTTCGCCCATGAACGGCGTCTGCGGCGGAATCTTATAGCCGACGTCCTTTTCGAAATATTCCGCGATCTCCGTCAGCGCGGCGAGGTCCATGCCGTCGGTCCGTCCGCGCAGCGAGCAGTATTCCATGACCATGCCTTCGATCGGGCAGTTGCCGGTGCGCTCGCCAATGCCTAAAAGCGAGCAGTTGACGGCGCTCGCGCCGTAAAGCCACGCGGCGGACGCGTTGGAAACCGCCTTGTAAAAGTCGTTATGCCCGTGCCACTCGATGAGCGAGCTCGGCACGTTTGCGTAATGCCGCAGGCCGTAGATGATGCCCGGCACGCTCCTCGGCATGCTCGCCCCGGGGTACGATACGCCGAGGCCCAGCGTGTCGCAGCAGCGGATTTTGATCGGGATCCCGCTCTCCTCCGAGAGCCGCTGCAGCGCGTTTGCAAACGGGACGACGAACCCGTAGAAGTCCGCGCGCGTGATGTCCTCGAAGTGGCAGCGCGGGCGGATGCCGCGCTCCAGCGCCATCCTGACGATCTTGAGATACTTCTCCATCGCCTGCTTGCGCGTAAGGTTCATTTTTTTGAAGATATGGTAGTCCGAGCACGAAACGAGAATGCCCGTTTCGCGGATCTTCATTTCCTTGACGAGGTTGAAGTCCGACTCCGTCGCGCGAATCCACGCCGTGATCTCCGGGAACCGGTAACCGCGCGAGCGGCACATCTCCAGCGCCTGCCGGTCCTGCTGGCTGTAGACGAAAAACTCGCTCTGGCGGATCAGCC
>CAYUUB010000338.1:0-2543 GCA_964447725.1 uncultured Oscillospiraceae bacterium | reverse complement strand
AGTAGTTGCCGCCGACGGAGAGGCTCTGCGCGGAAGCATACTGGCTCTGCGTGGCGAGCGCCGCTACGACGGGGTTGGCTTGGACGCTTTCGGACGCGGCCGCGTTTACATTGGACGGGACCGCGCTGCCGCTGGTCGCTTCGTAGAGGTAGATCTGGTTGTCTTCGTTGGTCAGCCATTCGGCAAGCCGCATCGCCCAGCCGACGTTTTCGGAATAGGCGTTGACGCCGACGAGCTTATAGCCGTCGAACGAACCCATCTGGACTTCCTCGCCGTTGAGCGTGTAGGTCGGCAGCTTTGCGCAGGCGTAGTCGTCGCCCCAGGCTTCCTGAACGGCGCCGGCGTTCCAGCTTCCGTTGATGCCGGCGATGACGGTGCCTTCCTGCACGCCGGTGACGAACGCCGCGTCGTCGAGGTTGATGAAGCCCGGATCGGCTGCGATGTCGAGAATGGCCTGCGCGACGTCCGTGCCGCCCGCGGTATTCCAGTCGCAGGTGGTCGTGGCCGCGTCGTCAGCCAGCGAGCAGGCGTAGCCCGCGCCCTTGAAGAAACCGTAGAGATACCAGCCGTTGTTCAGCTGCATGGTCACTTCTTTGCCGGCGGCGTTGGCCGCTTCCAGCAGGCCCGCCCAGGAACCGGCCTGTTCGTCGGTCACATATGCTTTGTCATAGTAGAGGAAGTAGCCGTTGCCGCCCATCGCCGGGTAGCCGTAGAGCGTGCCGTTGACCGTTGCCGCCTGTATTGCGCCCGCGTCGCTGCCGCCGTTGGCTTCGGTGATGGCATCCGCGCTTTCAACCGGCTGCAGGGCTCCGGCTGCTACGAGCTCGACGTTCTGATCGTCGGCATAGTAGAAGACGTCCGCGGCGGCGGAGATATCGGTCAGGACCGTGTCCTTTGCTGTTGCTTCGGACTGCGCGCCGATTTCGATGGTGATGTTCGCCTCATCCGCATATGCTTCGATGAAGTTGTCGCACATGACGCGGAACGCATCCTGGAAGTCGGTCAGTTCGCTGCCCCAAAGCGTGAGGGAGATGTCGGGTATTTCGGTCGTCTCGGTCGTTGCTTCCGTGGTTTCCGTCTCGGTTGTCGATTCCGTCGTGGTTGTATCCGTTGTTCCGCCGGAACAGGCGCAGAGCGACAGCACAAGCATAAGGGCCATCAGGATTGCTGCGAGTTTTTTCATTGTTTTTCTCCTTTTGTTTATTTTATTCCACGGCGGTTGCCGCTGGGAATCGTGAATCAGAGCTGCGGGGAAATCGGTTTGATCCTTCAGCAGGGCGCTACGGCCGTTTCGAAAAAATGAGGAATTCCTTCAGCGCGGGCGTTGCGTTGCCGCCGTAGTCGAAAACACACTGGTTGGCCCACTCGTTGCCGCCGGGTTTATCCCGTTCGTTCATATAGGCGCGCGCAGCTTCGCTTGCCCAGGTTGAACCCGGAAGCGGAAGCCATGCGGGCTCCCAGTAGTACACGCCTTTGCCGCGCCCGCCGTCCAGATCGCGAACGACATGGAGGAGTTCTTTTACAAATTGCCGCTGGCCCTCAGGCGTCAGAGGGTACGGCGCGTCGCTTCCGTCGAAACATTTCAGGGAGTCGTTGATGACGAGCTGCGCTCCGCTTTGCGTCGGATCGAAATGCTCGGAGGTAAACGCATAGGCGGTTTCGACCACCATAACGTCCTTTTGATAACGGGCGATCATGTCGTTGAGGTTCGCTTTGAGGTCGCCGAAGCTGCCGTGCCAGTAAGGGTAGTAGGAGGCGCCGATGATATCGAAGTCCGCGCCGCGGGAGACAATCTCGTCAAACCATTCCCGCCATACGGCGTTGTCGCCGCTGCGTTCGAGATGCAGCACGACCTTTGCGCGGCCCGTATCGCGTACCGCGCGACAGCCTGCGTTGACGAACAGGGAAAGCGCTTCGTATCCCGCACGATGCGTTCCGGGTGTTGGATCGCTTAAGTGTCCGGCCGGCCAGAGCATGCCGTTTGTGATCTCGTTGCCGACCTGCACCATGTCCGGCTGCAGTCCGGCCGCCTGGAGGGAAAGCAGGGTTTCGCGCGTGTAGACGTAGATGCGTTCGGCGAGCGCGTTCGCATCCAGCCCCGCCCATGCTTTCGGCGGGAGCTGCCTGCCGGGGTCGCACCAGAAATCGCTGTAATGCAGGTCGAGCAGGAAGCGCATGCCGCGCGCCTTCGCGCGCTTTGCAAGGCGCTTGACGCAGCCGAGGTCGCAGGTGCCGCCGCCATAGGGTTCGCCGGTTTCGGAATACGGATCGAGCCAGAGGCGAAACCGCGCTGCGTTTACGCCGTTATTCGCGAGGATTTCGGCAAGATCGCCCGAAGCGCCGTCCTGGTAAAATATGCCGCCGAGTTTTTCGGTCTCCTCCAGCGAGGAAAAGTCCATGCCTAAATCAAACACGGTTCAATCCTCCCAGTGATCGATTCGGCGAAGCATATCGCGATAACGGAAGCGCGCCATTTCGTTTTTTTCCTGTACGTCCCGCTCGCTGCCGTGGTAGCAGCAGCGGATGCAGTAATATTCTTCCTT
>CAYUUB010000337.1:0-2554 GCA_964447725.1 uncultured Oscillospiraceae bacterium | reverse complement strand
CGCTCGTCGACTGGAACGACATCATTTTCAAGGGGCTGACGCTGCAGGGCGTGTATGGACGCAAGATGTACGAAACCTGGTATAAGATGATGGCGATGGTGGAGGCGGGGCTGGACCTTTCCCCGGTTTTGACGCATCGTTTTCATTTTACGGAGTTTGAAGAAGCGTTCGCCGTTATGAACAGCGGGCAATCCGGCAAAGTGGTTATGGACTGGACAAAGGAGGACGCATGACGAAACGGGCATATGAAATCTATCGCGAACAGCTCAACGGCATCCGCGCAGCGGGGACGTACAAGGACGAGCGGGTGATCACGACCCCACAGCGCGCGCGCATCGACACGACGAAGACGAAGAGTGTGCTCAACATGTGCGCCAACAACTATCTCGGTCTGGCGGACAACCCGGAGATCATCGCCGCGGCGAAAGCCGCTTATGACGAGTGGGGTTACGGCCTCTCGTCCGTGCGGTTTATCTGCGGCACGCAGAGCATCCATAAACAGCTGGAATCGCGAATTGCAAAATTCTTAAAGATGGACGACGCAATTCTCTACTCAAGCTGCTTCGACGCGAACGGCGGACTGTTCGAAACGCTTCTGAGCGCGGACGACGCGATCATTTCGGACGAACTCAATCATGCGAGCATCATCGACGGTGTCCGGCTTTGCAAGGCCGCGCGCTATCGCTATAAAAACAACGATATGGACAGTCTTCGCGAGCAGCTGGAGGCCGCCAAGAATAAGCGCATCAAACTGATTGCGACCGACGGCGTGTTTTCGATGGACGGATTCATCGCAAACCTAAAAGGTATCTGCGACCTGGCCGACGAGTACGGCGCGCTTGTCATGGTTGACGACAGCCATGCGGTGGGCTTTATGGGCGAACACGGGCGCGGCACGCACGAATACTGCGGCGTGATGGGCCGGGTGGACATTATCACCGGAACGCTCGGCAAGGCGCTCGGCGGCGCAAGCGGCGGTTATACGGCGGCAAGGCGCGAGATCGTCGACCTGCTGCGGCAGCGCTCGCGGCCGTATCTGTTTTCCAACACGGTTGCGCCCGCCATCTGCGCGGCGAGCATCAAGGTGCTGGACATGCTGGAAGAGTCGACCGCGCTGCGCGACAGGCTGCACGAAAACACGCGGTATTTTCGCGCGCAACTCGGCAAGCTCGGCTTCGACGTTCCGCAGAGCGAACACCCGATCGTGCCGGTCATGCTGTACGACGCGAAGGTGGCGCAGGAGTTTGCCGCGCGTATGCTGGACAAAGGCGTTTACGTGATCGGCTTTTGCTACCCGGTTGTGCCGCAGGGCAAAGCGCGCATCCGCACGCAGGTGTCGGCGGGGCACAGCAAGGAGGACCTCGACTTTGCGGTCGGCTGCTTCGCGGCCGTCAAAAGCGAGATGAACTTATAAGGCAAACGAAAAACTGGCCGGAATTTTCCGGCCAGTTTTTCGTTTGATATAAAGCGCTTAATATCAGAAGAGCCTTATTTTTCCTTCTTTACGATTTCTTCCAGCTTGTCCGCGAGCTCGTTGAGCCAGTTGCCTTCGAACAGCTCGATGACGCCGCCGTCGCAGGCCCTGGAAAGGTCGCGCTCGATCGGCAGTTCGGCATAGGATTCGATCTTGTGCTTTCCGGCAACTTCCGCGATGTGGCTTTCGCCGAACGGATGGATCACCGTTTTACACTCCGGGCAGGTAACGTAGCTCATGTTTTCCACCAGCGCGAGCACGGGGACGTTCATAAGCGCGGCCATGTGGACCGCTTTTTCGACGATCATGCCCACGAGCTCCTGCGGGGATGTGACGACGACGATGCCGTCCACCGGGATCGACTGGAAGACCGTCAGCGGCACGTCGCCCGTTCCCGGCGGCATGTCGATGAACATCACGTCGATATCGCCCCAGACGACGTCCGTCCAGAACTGCTTGACCGCTCCGGCAAGGATCGGCCCGCGCCAGACGACCGGATCGGTTTCCTTTTCGAGCAGCAGGTTCATGCTGATGACTTCGATGCCTGTTTTGGTGGTGATCGGGAAGATACCCTGGTCGGAGCCCTGCGCGCGCTTGTGCAGGCCGAACGCCTGCGGGATGGACGGGCCGGTCACGTCCGCGTCCAGAATCGCCGTGCGGTAGCCGCGGCGGCGCATCAGCACCGCGAGCATGGAGGTGACGATCGATTTGCCGACGCCGCCTTTGCCGCTGACGACGCCGATGACCCGGCGCACATGGGAAAGTTTGTTGGTTGCTTCAAATTGGTTCTCTGGCTGCTGCCGGTCGGAACAGTTCGCCGAACAGCTGGAACATTCGTGGCTGCAGGTTTCGCTGGGTTCACTCATGAAATTTGTTTCTCCGTTGGTATATTTTTTAGAATTTGCCGATTTTTCGCGGCATTTTCATTATACGCTTCCTCCGATGGGTGTCAACCGTACAGTTGCCGGCCAACGGACGAAAACGACAAAAAATGTTTCAAATTTGTTGGTTTGCCAACGGTTGGACGATATGCTATGATAGCGAACGAAGGTGAAGGCATGACAGATACGAGACGCGAAG
>CAYUUB010000336.1:0-2558 GCA_964447725.1 uncultured Oscillospiraceae bacterium | reverse complement strand
GCATCGTCACCTTCCGCGGCAACAACTACCGCGACAGCGCGGTTTACGGCATCGCCAGCGTGCTCAACCGCAAGCTGGACGGCGCCTGGAGCGTCGATTCCGGCGAGCTCATGCGCAGCGATATCGGCGGCGTGAGCGACCGCACCTGGACCGGGAGCGGCTGGGTCGGTCAGCCGCTGATCGTGCAGTGGCCGGACAGCATGAAGCAGATCATGAATATGTACGACTGGGCCAAGCAGAAGGAAGGCCTCGTCGAGGTCATCCTCGGCACCATGGACGGCAACATCTATTTCCTCGACCTTGAAACCGGGCAGGCCACGCGCGACAAGATCAACGTCGGCATGCCGTTCAAGGGCGCGGGCGCGCTCGATCCGCGCGGGTACCCGCTTTTGTACATCGGCTCGGGCGATATGTACACGGAGGACGACATGAAGTCCCGCGCGATGATCTATTCGCTGATCGACGGCACGCGGCTCTACGAATTCGGCAAGCAGAACGACGAGTTCGCCCTGCGCGACTGGCACGCCTACGACAGCTCGCCGCTGGTCGACGCGGAGACCGACACGCTGATCTACCCCGGCGAAAACGGCATCCTTTACACCATCAAGCTCAACACGGAGTTCGACGAGGCCGCCGGGACGATTTCGGTCAACCCGACCGAGGTCGTCAAGATGCGCTACGTCGCGTCCCGCTCGACCTATCCGGAAAGCTCGACCAACCTCTTCTGGCTCGGCTACGAAACGAGCATCGCGACCCTCGGCGGCTACGGCTACCTCGGCACGAACGACGGCTTTTTGCAGTGCATCGACCTAAACACGATGTCCGTCGTCTGGGTGCAGGACATTCAGGACGACACGAACGGCTCGCCCGTACTCGAAACGGACTTCGATAACCGGACGGCGTATATCTACATCGGCTCGTCGCTGCACTTTACCAAGGACAGCGACAGCATGGGCACCGTCTATTTCTACAAGATCAACGCCATCACCGGCGAGATCGTCTGGAAGTACGGCCAGAAGGTCCACACCAAGTCCGGCGTGTCCGGCGGCATTCAGGCGACCGCGCTGCTCGGCGAAAAGAGCATCGACGACCTCGTGATCATCCCCTTTGCGCGTACGCCGGACGAGGACAGCGGCGTGCTCGTGGCGCTGGAGAAAACGACCGGAAACGTGCGCTGGACGTATGACATGACGAAGTACACCTGGTCGAGCCCGGTCGCGGTCTACGACGACTCCGGCAACGCCTATATCGTCGTCTGCGAAGGCAGCGACACCGGCGGCAAGGTCTTTTTGCTCGACGGGCAGACGGGGACGCTCCTGAGCACGTTCGACGCGGAGAAGAACATCGAAGCCTCGCCCGCGGTCTACGGCAACATGATCGTCTTCGGCACGCGCGGCATGAAGATCTGGGGCGTCAAGATCAGCTGAGCGGGAAACGGGACGAAACAAGAGAATAATCGTGGTTTGGCGTGCATGGCGGGGGACACCCGCGCATGCACGCCCCTTACTTTTCTTGAAAAGAAAAGTAAGGCAAAAGAACCGTACTTTTCTTAAAGGAAAAGTAAAGCAAAAGAACCGTACTTTTCTTAAAGGAAAAGTAAGACAAAAGAACCGTACTTTTCTTAAAGGAAAAGTAAGACAAAAGAACCGTACTTTTCTTAAAAGAAAAGTAAGACAAAAGAACTTACTTCTTCTTTTTAGAAAAGAAGCAAAATAAGGCTTTAAGAAAAGAGCAAGCAAAAAGGCGCATACTTAAATACATTCCGGCTGCGCCGGTTCATCCGGCGCAACGGATCGCCCTTTAGGGCGGTTTCCCTGCGCTCTTTGCCGCCCGCGAGGCCGAAGGCTGAGAGGCAAAGAACGGTTGACCGGTAAAAAACTCGTTGTTTACCGAATTGAATTATGTCATTTGTTTGAACTTACAGAACCGTTATTTGAACCGCGCGGGAAAATTGTTTACAATAGGGTAAGCGAAAGGAACGCTTTTCGCACAGAAGATTTTTTTTGACGCGGCCGCCGTGCTGCGTCGAACGATTGATAAAAAGGAGGGAGAACGATGGCGAGACGACGCAGGAAGCGCTTTCGCATGCAGCCGCGATTCTTTCTCGTACTCGTTACGATCCTCGGCGTGATCATCATCGTGCTGCTGCTGGTCAAAAAGGTGAGCAGCGACAGCACCGAGGCGCTGGAAGCGACGACGGTGCCGACCGCGACGCTCGCGCCGACGGCCACGCCAGACCCCGCCCTGCCGGACGACGTGGCGGTCACGCGGAGCGACAGCGCGAACCCGAACAATTACGGCATGAAGGGCACGATCTCCGCAAACGGGAATGACACCACGAACTATTCGCGCGAAAACGAAATCTCCTTCGGCCGGAACATCGAGTATTCCGCTCTGCCGGGCATACTGACCTTCGGCGGCAACAGCTACCGCGACACCTTTGCCTACGGCACGGCGACCGTCACCGAAAAGCGCATCCGCCAGCAGTGGAGCAAGACCATCGGCGCGCTCGGCAACTGGTCCGGCACGGGCTGGACGGGACAGCCGCTGATCGTCGA
>CAYUUB010000335.1:0-2563 GCA_964447725.1 uncultured Oscillospiraceae bacterium | reverse complement strand
GCGTGCGACCAGTCGAGGATAAACGGCGTGCCGTCGTCGCGGATGATGATGTTGGTCGGATTGAAATCCCCGTGACAGAGCTTGTTGTGCCGCGGCATGGACTCCAGGCGCGTATGCAGATCGTACTTGGTCGCCGTCGGCAGCTCGGTCTGGATGATCTTGCGGTCCATCTTGTCGCGAAGACGCGGCAGCAGCGGGCAGATCTGGCGATGCATGGCCAACTGCAGCTCGACAAACTGGTCCATATACGCCGCGTGCCTTTCCGGGTTTTCGTCCATAAGCTGCGCGAGCGTCTTGCCGGGGACGTATTCCGTCATAATATACCATTTTTCATCGATCGTTCCAACCTCCAGAAGTTTCGGAACGTGCAGGGCGGTCGCTTCCGCACGGGCGTGGTTCAGCGCTTCGTTGAGTACGTCCGCTTTTAAAAATCCCTCGCCGAAGAGCTTGACGGCGGTTTCCCCGTCGCGGTAGACCGTCTTGTTCGTACGGACGGCGATGACATTCGATAGGTTCATGACTGACTCCTTTCAAATCGTTGACGTATTGCGTTTCGCAAAGCCTCAGACGCGCGCGTGCGTGCCGTAATAGGCGTTGAGGTACATCTGCTTGATCTCGCTCATGAGCGGGTAGCGCGGGTTTGCGCCGGTGCACTGGTCGTCGAACGCCTGTTCGACCATCTCGTCCAGCCGCGCGAGGAAGTCCTCCTCCTTGACGCCGTAATCACGGATGGTCTTTTTGATGCCGACGCGCTCCTTCAGCGCGTCCAGCGCGGCGATCAGGTTTTCGAGCTTTTCGGTATCGTTTTTGCCCTTGATACCGAGCGCGCCCGCAACCTCCGCGTAACGTGCGAGCGTGTGCGGGTGGTCGTACTGCGGGAAGGTGCCCATCTTGGCCGGAACCTCCGCGGCGTTGAAGCGCAGCACCTCGTCGATCATCAGCGCGTTGGCAATGCCGTGCGGCAGGTGGTGGAAAGCGCCGAGTTTGTGCGCCATGCTGTGGCACACGCCGAGGAACGCGTTTGCAAACGCCATGCCAGCCATGGTTGCCGCGTTCCCCATCTTTTCGCGCGCGACAGGGTCGTTCGGGCCGTCGTCGTAGGCGCGCGGCAGGTATTCGAAGATCATCTTGAGCGAGCGCAGGGCCGTGCCGTCCGTGTAATCGGTCGCCAGCATGGACGCATAGGCTTCCAGATCGTGCGTGACCGCGTCGATGCCGCTTGCCGCGGTGAGGCCTTTGGGCGCGTCCATCATCATGTCCGCGTCGACGATGGCCATCTTCGGCATGAGCTCGTAATCGGCCAGCGGATATTTCACGCCGGTGGTTTCGTCCGTAATGACCGCAAACGGCGTTACCTCGCTGCCGGTCCCCGCCGAGGTCGGCACTGCGACGAAGTAGGCTTTTTCACCCATCTTCGGGAAGGTGTAGACGCGCTTCCGGATATCGACAAAGCGCATCGCCATGTCCATAAAGTCCGCCTCGGGATGCTCGTACAGCACCCACATGATCTTACCCGCGTCCATCGCGGAGCCGCCGCCGACGGCGATGATCACGTCCGGCTTGAACGCCGCGATCTGCTTTGCGCCTTCGCGCGCGCACTTCAGCGTCGGGTCCGGCGCAACGTTGAAGAACGTTTCGTGGGCGATGCCCATCTCGTCGAGCTTGTCGGCGACGGGCTTGGTATAGCCGTTTTCGTAGAGGAACGTGTCGGTCACGATAAAGGCGCGCCGTTTTCCAATGACGGTCTTTAGCTCGTCCAGCGCCACCGGCAGGCTGCCTTTCTTGAAGTATACCTTTTCGGGTGCGCGGAACCAAAGCATATTCTCTCTCCTCTCGGCAACGGTCTTGATGTTGATCAGGTGCTTGACGCCGACGTTCTCCGAAACGGAGTTGCCGCCCCAGCTGCCGCAGCCGAGCGTGAGCGACGGCGTGAGCTTAAAGTTGTATAAATCTCCGATGCCGCCGTGCGAGGACGGCGTGTTGACGAGGATGCGGCAGGTCTTCATGCGCGCCGAGAAGTCTCTTAGCTTTTCTTTTTCGGTTACCGCGTTGAGGTATACGCTGGAGGTGTGGCCGTATCCGCCGTCCGCAATGAGCCGCTC
This sequence comes from uncultured Oscillospiraceae bacterium, assembly GCA_964447725.1. Classification (GTDB taxonomy): domain Bacteria; phylum Bacillota; class Clostridia; order Christensenellales; family CAG-138; genus UBA7703. The sequence goes on along the minus strand of CAYUUB010000335.1, from coordinate 461 downwards.
GGCGTTGTCCAGCGCATCGCCGAATGTCTTTGCGCGGTACATGGCGAGCACGGGCGAGAGCTTTTCGTGCGCGAACTCTTCGCTGAGCTCCACGCTCTCGACTTCGCCGATGAGGATTTTTGTCGATTCCGGTACAGTGACATTCGCAAGAGCCGCGATTCTAAACGCGGACTGCCCGACGATCTTCGCGTTGAGCGCCCCGTTGATCAAAATGGTCTTGCGTACCTTTTCGGTCTCGTCGGGGCTGAGAAAATAGCAGCCGCGGTCGGCGAATTCCATTTTCACCTGCGCGTATATGCCGTCAAGCACGATTACGCTCTGTTCGGAGGCGCAGATCATGCCGTTGTCGAAGGTCTTGCTGTGAATGATGGAGTTGACCGCAAGCAGGACGTCCGCCGTGTCGTCGATGATGGCGGGCGTGTTGCCGCTGCCGACGCCGACGGCGGGCTTGCCGCTGCTGT
>CAYUUB010000334.1:0-2604 GCA_964447725.1 uncultured Oscillospiraceae bacterium | reverse complement strand
CCGCTGCTGCCGCTTGTGGACCATGTTTCAAGGCTGCGCAAAGCCGATTCCATCACGCCGGGCGTCGCATGGGTGCTGATTGAGGAATATGTGGACATTATGCTGAAAACGGTCACGTCGATTCCGGATTTTGCGCATGCGCATTATCTGAGCCTGCTTTACCATGAACAACTCTATCACCCGGATAACGAATATCCGATCACGCAGGTTGTCTGCAAGAAGATGGAAAGCATCCTTACGGAGCTTTTGCAGGATTATATCAAAGGGCTGGACGTTTCCACGGCGACAACCGTCAGCCGCGTTGTCACCAGCTCCATCGTGGCCTTTGGCGAGCATCCGATGTTCATCCGCAGAGCTCTGGAGCTCGCCGACGACGCGGTGCTGCCGGATTCCGTCGTTGAAACCACCAAAGGATTTATTTTGAACAGCATCCGGAGCTTTAACTGCGAGAAGGGCGAAGGCCGGGCGAATTGATGCGCGCCCGCACGCGTACGCATGCCGAAGATTCGGGCTGCATTGGATTTGCCAATGCAGTGCCATCGCCCTTTTGGGGCGGTTTCCCTTTGCGTTTCGCCGCCCGGGAGTTCAAAGGGCGGCGAACTGCTTTTTTGGCCGCTTCCGCTTATGGTTCCTCTGTCGCGCCCTGCGCCGCGCGATCGCTCTGGCACAGGCCGTCGTCATGCGCCGCGGAAGGCAAAGTTTTGCACGACTGCAGCTTGCCCAGCACAGGCTCGATCAAAAAGGTGCCGGCAAAGCAGGCCAGCGCGGGGGCAAGAAGAAAAGCGAGAGGGGTGAGGAAGACGCAGAAGACCGCCAGAGCGAACGCGAGCCAGAAGACGAGGGTTCTCCATAAATACCGCACGCCGCAGGAAAACGCAAGCTTGAGGCAGTCTATGGTGCGCAGCGTGAAACGCGAGAGCAACGGAAACAAAAAAGGCAGAACGAACAGCACGGGCAGCAACAGCATGCAACAGGATGCAATCCAGATTACGGCAACCAAATCCGAGCCCTCAAAATATAATGCAAAGTAGAGGCTGAGACCGACGACAGCCGTATAGCCGAAAGTCAAAACCGTCAGCAAGATGCCCTGCCAAATGTTTTGCTTCAGCGAATGCAGATAGGCGCGAAGAATGGAATTGGCATCATGCCGGACGCATTTGGTGATTGCATAATACATGGCCGTGCTAGCGGCGCCCAACGTTAAGACCGGCAGCGAAGTGATAAGCCAGCATAGGTTTACGATAATAAGGTCCGTGAAAGCGCTTAAAAAACGCGTCGGAGCGCTGTCCGGGTTGAAAAAGGATTTCATGGCCGTCCTCTCAATGTCATATACTCAAGACAGCAGGTCGTGGCCGTCTTCCAAATGAAACAAATGCAGATAGGAGTCGATCAGCGGCTTGGTCTCAAGGAAGGCGCGCTTGATCATGCTGACCTTGCTTTCCGTCATGCGATCCAAAGGAATTGAAACGCTGAGCGCCGCGATGATCTTGCTTTCGTTGCAAAGAGGAATTGCGATACAGAAAATATTGTCCCGCGCCTCGGACGTTTCGTATGTGAAGCCTTCCTTCTGATACATCAGCAGTTGTGCATATAAGATTTCAACCGAAGTGACCGTGTTCGGCGTATACTGGACCAGCGGGTCCGGATAAAGTGCGCGAAGTTCCTCGATGGAGTAATCGAGCAGCAGCGCTTTTCCGATGCCGGAGCAGTATGCGGGGAACTGCATGCCGGCGGTGTGCGTAAGGCACTGGCAGTTTTCGCTTTCCGGCTCGCTGACGGCGATGTAAGAAGCCTGCTCATGATTCAATATACCGAGGTTGCAGGTCTCGCCGCAGGTATCGCGGATGTGATCCATCTGCCGCTTGATATATTCGAAAACAACGGAGCGGTTTTGATAGGTTCCGCCGACGAGGTGGGTCTGATGCCCGATAAAATATTTGGCGGTCGCCACGTTGAAGAAGAGATAGTTGCGGTTCTTCATTGTATGAAGAATCGGGAAAAGGCTGCTCTTCGGGGCGTCTATGGCTTTTGACAATTCGGTCAGCGTCATTCCCGCCGTGTTTTCAGCGAGCAGGTCCAGAATATCGAGCACACGCGATGTTGAACGATGGTTTGTGTCTTCCATGATGCAATAATACTCCTCCGTCGCCGTATAACAGGTAACGTATATACGTTATCAGATTTTGCGAAAAAAGCAATCGCTGATTTTCCATGCAAATCGACCGTCCGCTGGAAGCGGTGGGCGAATTTCTGTTTGCCGGCAGAGACGTGCCTGCATTGGGGACCGCGCATCGGCGGTGGCGAGCCCCATGCAGGCACGTGTGATTCACGGGTTATTTCAGGATAACGTCGATCAGTTTGGAAGGCGCGCCCTGGTCGACCGCCGTTATGACGAGGCAGTTTGCCGCCGCGTCGTAGCAGCCCGCGCCGCTTTGCGAACCGCAGCTTGTGCGCACGGTCAAATCGGCGGGATTCAGATCCGTTCCTTCAAGCGATACCTCCACGGTGACGGCGTCTTTGGCGCGGTCGTATGCCCAGATGTGGACCGTCCTGTTCCCTGCGTTCCATGTGAGGTTGCGGATCATGCCGGTGAGCGCCTTCAAC
>CAYUUB010000333.1:0-2611 GCA_964447725.1 uncultured Oscillospiraceae bacterium | reverse complement strand
GGCACGTCCGCAAGGTTGGTGAAGAAGTCGTTGGTGTTGAAATTCATCATCAGCAGGAAGCGCTCCGGGCCGTTGACGATCTTGTCCCAGTTGGGCAGCTTGTGGTGCGTGTAGCCGCGCGCGAGCATGCCGATGGTGGTCCCGCCGTGGCCGTAGGAATCGATCGCCAGCGCGACGATGCCGCGCCGCGCCAGCTCGAGCGCGTAGGAACCCGACGTGTCCTTGTCGTTCTGGTAGCCGTGCATGAGCAGCACCGCCGGCGCGGGGTTCTCCTCCGTGGCGGAGGCGGGACGGTAGAGCTTGTAGGTGATCACGCCGCCGTCCTCGGCGACGTACGCGCCGCGCGTGACTTCGACGCCGCCGAAATCCGACTGGTACGCGGCGGCGAGCGACATGGCAGTCAGCATGACCGCCAGGCAGGCGACCCACGCGATCAGCGGCAGATTGGCTTTGCGTTTCATAAAAAACAACCCCTCCCCGAATGATGTGAAACGACAGATAAAGAAAACGAAAAGGAACGTGCCGTAAACCGGCCGGGATGCGTTCGGACGTGTGCAAAAACAATATGCTTAAAAAAGTTGACGGGAATGAGGACGGAGAGAAAGGGACGCGCCGGGCTAAACGCGGTCAGACGCGGGGATCGGCGGCTTTTTTGCTTTTCGCGCCGTTCGGGGCGAACATCTTGGTCAGGCTCGAAATGCCTTCCTCCATAATGACGCGCACTTCGCGGAGCGAGCCTTCCTCGTCCCGCGCTTTCAGCGCGGCGAGCAGCGCCTCGTGCTGTTCGAGCGAAAGGCGGATGCGCTCCTTCGTGGTGAAGTAGCGCGTCACGTAAAAAAGCACGACTTTCTGAAACGACTGGAAGATCATCGCGTAAACGATGTTGCCGGAGGCGGCCATCAGCGCGCGGTGAAAGCGGAAGTTCGCGTCCGAAAAATGCGCGGGATCGGGCGCGGTGCGCATTTCTTCGAGAATGGACGAGAGTTTTTCGAGGTCGTCCTCGCTCGCGTTCAGCGCGGCGAGGCGCGCGCACTCGCTTTCGAGCAGGCGGCGCGTTTCGAGCATGCTGATGAAAAGGTCCGCGCCCGTGTTGTCCGCCGTTCCGTTCATCATGAGCGAAAGCAGCATCTGCGGCGTGCTCTGGGTTTTGTAGTCGGCTACGAACGTGCCCTGCCGCGGGACGATGCGCAGAAAGCCCATGCTTTCCAGGTCCAGGATCGCAAGGTTGACCAGGCTGCGGCTCACGCCGAGCTGTTCGGCCAGGTCGCGTTCCGGCGGCAGGCGCTCGCCGACGGCGAGTTCGCCGGAAAAGATTTTGCGCTCGATCTCCCTCGTAACCTGCGCGCGGATGCTTTCCGGTTTGAATTTTCCGAACACTGCGTTTTTCATGAGGGTGCGCTCCAATCCCGTTTCGTTCGCCGTAAAAATACCGTGGCATGGCCACTGGTCAAATGATACAATGAAATCTTTTTTTTTACAAGCCCAAATAAACGAAAAAGCGGCGGTGCGGCGGGAAAAACGGCGCGAAAAAGGGTTGAAACGGCGGGAAAAACGAAGTATGGTAGTTCCGGAGCGCGCCGGAGGGGGAAACGGAAAAGAAAACCGGCAAAATCCCGGCGCGCACGGAGGCAGGCATGCTGGAGAAAATCGAAAAAATCGTCCGCCGGGCGGGCGGAATGATGCTCGCGGCGCAGAGGCGCGGAACGAACGTGCACGCCAAGGAAGGCATCGGCAACTACGTGACGGACGCGGACGTGGCGGTCCAGCGCTTCCTGCAGAGGGAACTCAAGCGGCTGCTGCCGGAGGCGGCGTTCGTCGGCGAGGAAGACGGCGGGGACGTTTACCGGGAGGACGGGCCGTGCTTCATCGTCGACCCCATCGACGGGACGACCAACTTCATCCGCTCGCTGCACTGCAGCACGGTTTCCGTCGGCCTTACGGAGGGCGGCGAACCGAAGATCGGGGTCGTATACAACCCCTATACCGGCGAGCTGTTTTCGGCGGAACGGGGAAAAGGCGCGTTCTGCTGCGGCAGGCCGATCCGCGCGTCCGGCCGCCCGCTGCGCGCGGCGGTCGTGTCGTTCGGCGCAACCGTGTATAACCGCGATTTGACCGAGAGGATGTTCCGCACGCTGCGGGGGCTGTTCGACCGCTGCGAGGACCTGCGGCAGTTCGGTTCGGCGGCCAACGACATCTGCCAGGTCGCGGCCGGGCGGATGGACGCGTTCGTCGAACTGCGGCTCTGCCCCTGGGACTACGCGGGCGCGATGTGCGTGCTGCTGGAGGCGGGCGGGAAGATTTCGACCGCCGAGGGCGAAAAACCGCCGTTCGGTGCGCCGTCCACGCTGCTTGCGGCCGGCGCGGGCTGCTACGACGAAGCGCTGGAGGTCTGCAGACGGAGCATACCGTAAACTGCGGAGACGGCGGGTCTGCCGTCCGGACGGGCGTGCCGGACCGAATGAAAAATATACGATTTTTCAAAAAGCTATTGACATCCGCGGCGGCGGATGCTACTATTCTCGGCAAGACAAACCTGCGATTGAGAAGAGTAGTCCAATCGGGCTTGGCGTGAAGAGAGCCGGCGATGGTGGGAATCCGGCCGCAAAGCGAT
>CAYUUB010000332.1:0-2612 GCA_964447725.1 uncultured Oscillospiraceae bacterium | reverse complement strand
TTCGGCATGTATCCGCACAAGGGCGCGCTGCTCGAAGGCGCGGACGCGGACGTCACCATCTACGATCCCGAAGGCAGGGGCGTCATCTCCTACAAGACCAACGCGCACCACTGCGACAACTCGCCGTACGAGGGCATGAAGGTGTCCGGGCGCATTTCGGACGTGCTGGTCGGCGGCGCGTCCGTCGTCAGGGACGGCAAGCTCGTCAGAGAAGGCGCGGGCCGGTTCGTCTTCCGCAGGGCGGCCCAGCGGTACCGCGCGTGAACGTCGGCTGCGTGCTGCTCGCGGCGGGCAGCGGGAAACGCTTCGGCGGCAACAAGCTGACGCACGTCGTCTGCGGCGCGACCATGATCGAGCATGCGCTCGGGTTGTTTTCCGGCCTGCCGTTTTGCGTACGCGTGTGCGTCACGCGCAGCGGCGCGGAAACCGTCTGCGAAGGCGCGAAGGCGCACGGCTTCGTCACGGCGATCAACCCCGACCCGGAGCGCGGCGTCGGCACGAGCGCGGCGATCGGCACGCTGGCGGCGCAATCGCTCTGCCCGGCGCTGGACGGGCTGCTGTTCGCGGTCTGCGACCAGCCGTATCTCGGCGAAGGCAGCGTGAAAAAGCTGACGGACGCGTTTGTTGCGCATCCGGACAATATCGTCTCGCTGTGTTGGGGCGGGGAGCGCGGGAACCCGGCGATCTTTCCGAAAAAGCTGTTTTCCGAACTGTCCGCGCTGGATGCGGACGTCGGCGGCGGCGCGGTGATCCGAAAACATCCGGAATTGCTCCTGCTGGTCGAGGCGGGGTCCGCCCGCGAGCTCGCGGACGTCGACACCCGCGCGTAACGAACGAAACGAACGAACAAATACGAGCGGCGCTCGATCTTTAAAAAGAATTCTGGTAGAACGAACATGATGGAACTGATCAAAGGTAACGTCGTCGAAGCAAAACGCTTCGGCGAACCCGACATTACCGAAAACGGCTATATCGCCATGGAAGACGGCGTGATAGCGGGCGTGTTTTCCGAACCGCCGGAGCGGTACAGAAACGCGAAGCTGACCGACTACGCCGGAAAACTGATCCTGCAGGGCTTTTGCGACATGCATCTGCACGGCCCGCAGTATCCCATGCTGGGCATGGGCATGGACCTGCCGCTGCTGGACTGGCTCAAGACGTACACCTTCAAAACGGAAGCGCGCTTTGCCGACAACGACTACGCGCGGCGCGCCTACCGCGCGCTGGCGCAAGAACTCGTTGCAAACGGCACGACGCGGGTCTGCATGTTTTCCTCCCTGCACGCGGACGCGACGCTGATTTTGATGGAAGAACTCGAAAACGCGGGGATTTCCGGTTATGTCGGCAAGGTCAACATGGACCGCGACGGCGGCGAATGCCAGGAATCCACGGAAGGCTCGATAAGCGAGACGCTCCGCTGGCTGGAGGCTTGCGGCGATTTTCGGAACGTCCGCCCGATTTTAACGCCGCGGTTCACGCCGTCCTGCACGGACGAACTCATGGCCTGGCTGGGCCGGCAGGCGGAGGAGCGGGGGCTGTACGTGCAGTCGCACCTCTCCGAAAACCTGCGCGAAATCGAACTGGTCAAACGGCTCCATCCCGACTGCGCGCAGTACTGGGAAACCTACGACCGCTTCGGCCTGTGGCGCGACCACACGATCATGGCGCACTGCGTGCATTCCGACGAGCGTGAGCAGGACGCGATGATCGGAAGCAACGTGCTCTGCGCACACTGCCCGGATTCCAACATCAACATCTGCAGCGGGTTCGCGCCCGTGCGGAAGATGAAGGAACGCGGCGTATGGGTCGCGCTCGGGTCGGATATCGCGGGCGGCGCACATCTGCCGATGATGCAGGTGATGACCGGCTGCATCCGCGCGTCCAAGGCGCGCGCGATCATAACCGGCGGCGAGGACGCGTTTCTGACCGTCGGCGAGGCGTATTACCTGGCAACCAGCGCGGGCGCGCGGTATTTCGGCGACGCGGACGGGTTCGCCGCGGGCAACCGCCTGCACGCCGTCGTGCTGGACGATTCCGCTTTGCCGGAGGGCGCGAGGCGGCTCACGGTAAAGGAGCGCTTCGAACGCGCGGTGTACCTGACCCACGCCGACGCGATCGTGGCCGTGTATGCAAACGGAATAAAAATTCGCTGAACCTGCGGACGAAAACTTGCAAAAAAGCCGCACAAAACGGGCGTTTTTCGGAATTTTATCAAATCGGCGTTCGTGTTTTGCAAAGCTTCGATTCAATTCGTTCACATTTTTGGCAGGGAAATTACAACTTGATATCGAATAATACTAAAAGGCGGTAACGAAAAGATTCCGCCGGCAAAGGAGTGGTATCATGCGTATTTCGATTACTGGGAAGAACCTCGAGATCTCCGACTACCTCACGGAGCTTGTCGAAAAAAAGGTCGGCAAACTGGACCGCTATTTTTCGCAGGACACCGAGGCACAGGTAACCCTCTCCGTGGAGAAAAACCGCCATATCGTTGAAGTAACGATTCCTTACGAGGGCGGCGTGATCCGCGGCGAAGAGATCACCGGGGACATGTACGCCTCCATCGACAACGTGCTCGACAAACTTGAAAAACAGATCATCCGCCACCGCAC